>JAAVAG010000177.1 GCA_014804185.1 Lachnospiraceae bacterium | reverse complement strand
GGGAGATATCCGGGGAAGACACCCGCCCGGAATATTGGGGAATACGCCTGAAAAGATTTATCATCATATTGTTTACAGTTACTCTTTTGCTGTAAGAAAGACATCTTTGTCTCCTCTTTCCGGCCCGCGGGCCAGTATGACGCTGGAAGCGGCCATCGTGCTTCCCATGTTTCTCTTTTTTGTGATCAATCTGCTGACAGCCATAGAAATGCTCCGGCTGCATGGGAACCTTGCCTGGGCGCTGAATGAAACGGGAAGAAAGCTGGCGGTATACGGACATACGTATGATCAGGCGGTGGGGGACGGGGATGGCATAGCGGATATACTGGGAGATATTGCTTTTTCTTACCTGTATATCAGAGAAAGGATCGAAAGCGATCTGGACAGAGAGTACCTGGCAGCGTCCCCTTTGGAGAACAGCAGCGGAATCGTTTTTACAAGGGCGGATATCATGGAAGAGGATCGAATCGATCTGGTTATTACATACCGGATGAAGCTGCCCTTTTCCATGGGAAACCTGGGGACAGTCCGCACTTATAACTGTTATTACGCAAGGGCATGGACGGGATATGATGTGTCGGGTAATACAGAAAGAACGGAAGATATCGTCTATGTAACAGAAAACGGAAGCGTTTATCACTGTCGGCGGAGCTGCGGCCATCTGACGCACCGTGTTCAGGGCGCGGCCAGAACGGATATTCCGCTGCTCAGAAACAGCAGCGGCCAGAGATATACGGCATGTGAGAGATGCGGAGAAGGAGAGGAAGAGACGGTCTTTGTGACGGAGGACGGAAACAGATATCACAGCGACCGGGAATGCGGCGGACTGAGGCGGACGGTGTATGAGATCACCTGGGAGGCGGCAGTGGAAAGAGGATATCCGCCCTGCTCGCGATGCGCTGAATAAGAAAGGAAGAAAGGATGGGACGGATATCAGCATGAGTTTCAATGATCTGGCAGTGTGGCTGCTTTTAATTCTGGGGAGTGCATGCGACATAGTGCGGAAAAAAATTCCGGTTCTGCTGCTGGCCGGGGGAGTGGCGGCGGCAGCGGCAGCAGGAGCAATGGCAGCATGGAAAGACGGAACCGGGAATATCATATGGGGCTATGGACTTATGCCGGGGGCGGGTATGATTTTGCTTGCCTTTGCAACAAGGGAAAAGATCGGGTACGGAGACGGAGCGTTTTTGATCCTGCTGGGGCTGCTGGAAGGAGGGCGCGTTATGATGGATCTGCTTCTTGCCCTTTTCCTTGCGGCAGTATTTGGGATTTTTTTGCTTATCCTGAAACGGGCAACCGTGCGGACACAGATTCCGTTTGTGCCGTTTTTACTGGCTGCTCATTTTCTGCAGAGTGTAATTGCGGGATAGAATTTGTGGGAGGCTGTATATGAAAGGGTATTTTACTTTGGAAGCGGCGCTTCTTATGCCGATGGTATTTGCGGTGTATTTTTTTCTCTTCTATATGGGATTTTACCAGTATGACCGATGCCTGGCGGAGCAGGATCTGCGTCTGGCACTGCTGCGCGGCAGCAGGTCGATGCGTGCCGTGGGGGCGGAGATGCTGGCGGAAACTTATGAGATATACGGAGACATAGGACCGGATAAATATATTGCGGTTTCCATGCAGCATCCGCAGATCCGCATCTCGCACGGAAAAATCACAGGAAGCGCCAGGGGGAGTATGGAGATTCCCGTGCCGGGAATGCCGGAGACAGAATGGGATATAGAGGTTCATGGAGAGAATACTATTATGGATCCTGTGTTTTTGCTGCGGCTGTGGGATCGAATATGGGAGGAAGAAAATGGAGAAAGTGGAGAGTCTGAGCCGGCAGTATCTGAGGAGGGTATCGGAGCAGAATGAAGAAAGCGGGATGGAAAGCTACCGGAGCCGTATCCTGCAGAAAAATCGGGTGGAAGGATTGCTGCAGATGGATAAAAGGTATCTGGATGGTATTTGTTATCAATATTATGATATAACTTCCATGGGCAGCATGGGGGAGATGTGTGCGGGCGGAAAAATAACGGAAAAGTGTCTGGAGGAAATGTTTGACGGATTGGAGACCGCACTGCAGGATATGGAGGTATATCTGCTGAAGCAGAGCGATCTGTGTCTGAAACCGGAATATATTATGAAGAATTATGAAACCGGAAGATGGGCTTTTTTGTATATTCCCGGCTATGACGGAGATCAGGCGGCAGATCTGGAAAAACTGACGGAGTATCTGATAGAGCATCTGGATTATTCGGATGAGTCCCTGCAGGAGGGGGTATATGAACTGTATAACAGCGTGATACAGTTAGGGGAAAGAGCGGTGCCCACAGGAATGATACAACTATGGAAACAGGCCAGGCAGGAAAGGGCGCCGATCCTGCTGCCCAAACAAAAAGAACAGTCCGCCACGGAGGAGAGGGAATTATCGCCGCAGTCGGAAACGGAAGAGGACGGGGCGCGGAATACAGGCGGACCGGAAAAGAAAAGATGGAGAAGAAAAATATACAGGACTCCTTACAGGGGGATGGAAATAAAGAATGTGTCACAACCTCCGTTGACAGAAACTCTTTGAGTGTGATACGCTTTAGACAGCAGCCGCGCAAAGCGGACGAAACAGTATGGAGCGGTGAAATGTTACAGAAGTTCAGATTATACAGGACGGCGCCGTATGTAAGCGGCGTATTGGTAGCGGTAAACGTACTTATTTTTTTATGGTGCAGTTTTACCGGGAATCTGCCGGGCAATACAATTGGGATCAGTCCGCACCTTTTTTTTGAAAACAGGGAATACTATCGTATGATCGCATCTATGTTTTTTCATGCGGATATAGGACATCTTGTCAATAATATGCTGATCCTGTTCGGGCTGGGGGCAATGATCGAGAAAGAGATAGGGCACATTGCTTTCGCGATCCTGTATTTTGCTGCGGGAATCGGAGGAAATGTGGTGTCTCTGATATATAAGATCAGAATGGGAGAGTGGTATGTGGAATCCATCGGCGCCAGCGGAGCGGTCTTCGGACTGGTGGGAGTTCTTCTGGCCCTGGTTCTCATATCCGATCTGAATCTGCCCAATGCCACTCCGGCAAGAGTCCTGTTTGTGGTGGCATACTCGATCTATACCGGCATAGGGAACAGTGACATTGACAACGCCGCGCACATCGGCGGTGCGCTGTCAGGGGTGCTTGCGGGCGGCATATGGTGTATGATCAGTTTCGGAATAAAAAAATATAAATCCTCCCGGGACGGGCAGCAGGAAAGGCGGGGCAGTTAAATGAAGATTAATATTTATTATGGCGGAAGAGGGCTTCTGGGAGATCCAACTCTGTATGTGATCAATAAGATGCAGGAGGTGCTGGATGAACTGCATGTGACCGTAGAGCGCTTTAATCTCTATGAACTGAAAAACAATATTACAACGCTTCCGCAGACGCTGAAGACGGCGGACGGCGTCATTCTGGCGACTACGGTGGAATGGTATGGGATCGGCGGATATATGCAGCAGTTTCTGGATTCCTGCTGGCTTTATGGGGATAAGGAAAAAATAGAAAAGATCTATATGTGTCCGGTGGTTATGGCCACGACCTACGGCGAGAGGGAGGGAAAACTGAATCTGGCCACGGCGTGGGAAATACTGGGCGGACGTCCATGCAGCGGTATCTGCGGATACATTGCCGATACCGTTGAACTGGAGATGAACAGTGAATATACGGCGCTGATTGAGAAAAAAGCGGAAAATCTGTATCGGACGATTCATCAGAAAATTGTCAGTCTTCCCGCCAGCAATCAGGCGGTGAAAAAAATGGTGTCCAACACCAAAAATATTGATCTGACGCCGCAGGAATCGGAGCAATTGTCACAATATGTCTCCGACGATGTCTATGTGCAGCAGCAGAAAGAAGATATACAGGAACTCACCAGTCTGTTTAAGAACATGATGGGGGACGAAAGCGGCAGCGATGAGTATATTTCCGGACTGAAGCAGGCATTTCAGCCCAAAACCGGTTTCCGGGCGGTGTATAAATGTAACATTGAGGAAAAAAAGAAACCGCTGATCATCAGTGTGGACGGGACGGATCTGCAGTGCCGTTATGACGAAGAGGAGGACGCGGATGTGGAAATGCATCTGAGCAGTTCCATTCTGACAGATATTATGGACGGAAGAATGAGTTTCCAGAGAGCGTTTATGGGTGGGGATATGAAAATGAAAGGAGATTTCAAGGTTTTGCGCGCTTTGGATCAGATTTTTGTATTTGACGGCGGGCGGCCGTGAGGGCGGACAGATACAATATAGAGGAAAGGCAAAAAGGTGAATAAAATGGTAAAGGATAATTGTATTTTTTGTAAGATTGCAAGCGGCGAGATTCCGTCCGCGACAATTTATGAGGATGAACGATTCAGAGTGATTTTGGATCTGGGGCCTGCCACAAGGGGACATGCGCTGATCCTTCCTAAGGAGCATGCGGATAACCTGTATACGCTGGAAGAGGAGACTGCGGGAGCGGCGATGAAGCTGGCGCGCAGAATGGCAATCCGGATGCGTGAGAGGCTGGGAGCGGACGGATTTAATCTTGTTCAGAATAACGGAGAAGAAGCGGGGCAGACAGTCATGCATTTTCATTTGCATCTGATTCCACGTTATAAGGACGATGGACAGCATATTCTCTGGGAGCCGCGAAAGGCGTCTGCAGAGGAACTGGAGGAAACGAGAAAGCAGATTGCGGAATGAGCGGAAAGCGGCCGGGAAAGCGTTATGAGAACGATAGATACAGCGGATATTACTGAAAATATCAGAGAAATGTGCATAGAGGCGAACCACTTTCTGTCTCCTGATATGCGGGAGGGGATGGAACGGGCGGCAGAGGAGGAGAAATCCCCTCTGGGGAAGAAAATACTGCATCAGTTACAGGATAATCTCCGGATAGCGGGAGAAGAAATGATCCCTATATGCCAGGATACGGGCATGGCGGTGATTTTCATGGAAATAGGGCAGGATGTGCATTTTGAGGGCGGATCTCTGGAGGATGCCATTCAGGAGGGTGTACGCCGGGGCTATGCGGAGGGATATCTGCGCAAGTCTGTGGTAAACGATCCGGTACTCAGGGAAAATACGAAAGATAATACGCCTGCGGTTGTGCATTATGAAATTGTGCCGGGAGAGAGAGTCAGGATCACAGTCGCACCGAAAGGCTTCGGAAGCGAAAACATGAGCAGAGTTTTTATGCTGAAACCGGCAGACGGGGCAGAGGGTATAAAAAATGCCGTCTTGCGCGCGGTGAGAGAGGCCGGTCCCAATGCCTGTCCGCCCATGGTGGTGGGTGTGGGTGTGGGAGGCACCTTTGAGAAGTGCGCCCTGATGGCGAAGAAAGCGCTGACAAGGCCGGTGGGGAAAGCCGCGCCGGTAAAGTGGGCAAGAGAGATGGAGGAGGAACTGCTGCGCAGGATCAACGCGTCCGGAATCGGACCAGGAGGACTGGGCGGAACGATGACGGCACTGGCGGTCAATATCGATACCTATCCCACACATATAGCGGGACTTCCGGTAGCCGTTAATATTTGCTGCCATGTCAACAGGCATGCTGTGAGAAATATATAGAAAAGGGAAAGTCTCCTTATCCGCCGACAGGCGGATAGGCGGCAAGGGAAAGCGGGGAGTGCGGAGATGGACAGACATATGAAAGTGCCGATGCGCGAAGAGGAAAGGCTGGAACTGAGGGCGGGAGACTATGTGTATTTGACGGGAACGGTCTACACGGCCAGAGATGCCGCCCATAAGAGAATGTATGAGGCACTGGAGGAGGGAAAGCCGCTTCCGGCGGAAGTGAAGAACAATGTAATCTATTATATGGGACCCTCCCCGGCGAGAGAGGGAAAACCGATAGGTTCCGCAGGGCCGACCACATCCGGCAGGATGGACAGATATACCCCTGCCCTGTTGGATATGGGACTGGCGGGTATGATTGGAAAAGGGAAGCGTTCTCAGGAGGTCATGGATGCTATTGTAAGGAACGGGGCGGTTTATTTCGCGGCCGTGGGAGGAGCGGGCGCGCTTCTTTCACGTTCGATCCTGTCGTCGGAGGTCATCGCATACGATGATCTGGGGACGGAGGCAATCCGGCGTCTGGAAATAAAGGACTTTCCCGTTATTGTTGTGGCGGATTCGGCAGGCGGAAATCTGTATGAGACTGCAATCAAAGAATATAAAAAGGAAGCGGATTGAATCATGCGACGTATTGTGCTGATGGTTTTGAGACTGTTTTATATCGCTCCCTGGTATCTGTTTCGCATATGGAGACTGAGCAGGAACGAGAGGGCGTCTCTTGAAGAGCGCTATGCCTATATAAAGAAAGTGACGAAAGCGGCAAATCGTGCCGGAAGAGTAAAGGTTGAGTCTTACGGCCTGGAGAATCTTCCCGGGGAGAACGGATATATTTTTTATCCGAATCATCAGGGGATGTTTGACGTACTGGTGTTTCTGGAGTCATGTCCCGTGCCGTTTGCTTTTGTGACTAAAAAAGAGGCCCGAAATATTATTCTGCTCAAGCAGGTGGGAGACGCGCTGGGTTCGCTGGCTATCGACAGGGAGGACATCCGCCAGTCCATGCAGGTGATAAACGCCATGACGGACGGGGTAAAGGACGGGAAAAATTTTCTGATCTTTGCGGAGGGGACGAGAAGCAAGATGGGAAACCGGCTTTTGGACTTTAAAGGGGGGAGTTTTAAAGCGGCGGTCAGAGCCAGATGCCCTATCGTGCCGTGCGCTCTGATTGACTCGTTTAAACCTTTTGATGAGAAGTCCATCAGACCGGTAACGGTAAAACTGATCTATCTTCCGCCCATGTACTATGAGGAGTATAAGGGAATGAAGACGCAGGAGATTGCCGCCGAGGTGAAAATGCGGATTGAAAAGACGATAGAAGAGTATGAAAAAAGCAATTGACAAATATACTATTTAACTGTATAATGATTCTTGCGTCGCGGATGAGGCGCAGCAAACATTATATTGACAGAGGTGCATTTCAGCCATGGAGAAATACTCAAGAGGCCGAAGAGGCGCCCCTGCTAAGGGTGTAGGTCGCTCACGCGGCGCGAGGGTTCAAATCCCTCTTTCTCCGTTCTTAGCACCAATGTCAGAAAGATCAGAAGCATCTGCGGATGCTTCTGTTTTTATGGTGCTTTTGGCAGGCTCTTTGGCAGTTCTTCAGCGACGAAAAAAATTTGAATTTTCTCTTGCAAATTGGAAATACTTCGTGTATAATGGTCCACGTAGTCAGGACATAGGGCTATCGCCAAACGGTAAGGCAACGGACTCTGACTCCGTCATTTCAAGGTTCGAATCCTTGTAGCCCTGTTCAACTAACCCCGGTGGAGAGATTCACCGGGGCTTTTTTTTGCGGTAAAATCAAGGGCTTGGGGGATTTAGGATTGTAAATGATGCTGGGGGATGAAAACCTCTGATATAATTCGATAAGGAATTGTCCGTAAGATGTATGATGGGCAATTCCTATTTCCGTTGTATTTTAGGGGATTTTAGATTATAATTTAATAAGAAGCTGTAGCAGAAACAGAAGTCATACATATTAAACATGCAGGCTTTTTGAAAAAATATAATTTCGGAACAGGGTTGGTATATTAATTGGGCAGATCTGCTTAAGAAGAAGGTATTTTATGAATGAGGTGAAGGCAGTGAGAATATATCTTGATATGTGCTGTTATAATAGACCATATGATGACCAGAGTCAGTTAAAAATCTCTATGGAAACTTAGGCCAAGCTGCATATCCAGACTTTAATAAGAGAAGGGAAGCTTAATACGAATACCTATGCATATGTAGGCATGGAGCGACAGACAATTATTGAAAAGAAGGCTGCTGAAATATAAAAGCAATGAAATAAAAATGGTTACGCCGATGAAATTTGTTATGGAAACGGAGGACTGATTCTATGATGGAAAGCACAGCCGAAATAATGAGCAGGGGGATGAAGTGCCTGGTGGAGCAGATGGGAATTGTAGAAGCAGAACGCTTTATCTCTGTTATTATTCGCGAGAAATTTGATTATACAAAATGGCAAAGGGATTATTTTGATGTAAAAACGCCAGCAGACATTAGTAAAGAAGCCTCTCAATTTGAAAAGGCACACCCATTTACGGGTGATGCAATCAGGCTCTGATAGTATAAAGAAGAAAAAGTTTCATTGACGAAAAGCCCGCACAGGAGTTGATGGAGGTGTATGATTATGAATGGACAGATGAAGAAATATAAGGAGAGTTTATCCTGGAGACTTTAGAGCAGATAAAAGAGAGGAAAGACAGGAAGATTTACAGCGTCTGCGGGGATTCCGGCCAATAGATGATGATTTTATGCGCTGCCTTTTTAAGGGTAATATTCCATTAGCTGAGTTAGTGTTGCGTATCATTACGGGCAAATTGGATTTGGTCATTACCGATTGTCGGACACAGGAAGATATGAAAAGACTGGCAGGCGCAAGGTCAATTTGTCTGGATGCGTATGGAACAGACTTAACCGGACAAAAATATGATTTGGAAATTCAGAGAGCGGACAAGGGAACTGACCCACATAGAGCGCGTTATCATTCCAGTGTAATGGATATCGAAAATTTAGATGCCGGTCAGGAATTCACTGAACTGCCTGATACTTACACCATATTTATCACAGAAAAAGATTTTTATGGAAAGGGTGAACCGATTTATCCGATTGAGAGGATGAATCTGGCAACAGGCAAGCCGTTTGCGGACGGGGAAACATATCCCTTATGTGAATGGCGAGTATCGTGGGGACTCTGACTTGGGAAAGCCGATGCATGATTTTGGGTGTACAAAAGCTGATGACATGAATTTTGACTTGATCGCAGAACGTACAAGGTATTTAAAAGAAAATCCGGAAGGGATGGAAGAAATGTGTAAGGTTATGGAGGATATGAGGAACGAAGTCGCTCAGAGAACAGCAGAAAATACATTATTGCAAAACATTAAGAACTTGATGGAAACAATGAAACTGTCTGCTGAGCAGGCCATGGATGCGCTGAAGGTTTCTGAGGCTGACAGGACAAAATATGCCAGTCGTTTATAAGAGGATTGACATAGTGGAGCTGAAACATTCCGCACAGTGCGCAGTATGTGGACTGTTTTTGAGGAAACCCAAAATAAAGAAAGAATCAGGGACATATTTGCGGTTTAGGCGAAGATGGAGGATATTGCGATGAAAGAAGCGATTTTAGAAATAAAGATGGATTCTGATCTAAAGGAGCAGGCGGAGAAATTATATGAGCAGATGGGAACATCTTTTGCGGAAGCTATAAGGATATTTGCAAAACAGAGTGTCAGAGAAAAGGCTATGCCCTTTACGATGCATTTAACAGTATTGGAGGAAAAGAGAACGTTAGGAATAGCCAATGGAAAATATTTTATTCCGGACGATATAGATGAATGCAATGATGAAATAGCGGAAATGTTTGGGGTAAAAGAATTATGAGAATATTATTAGATACCCATATCGCATTGTGGGCGCTGACAGACACAACAAAGCTTTCCGAAGACGTGATTCATATGCTCGAGTCAGGAAAAAATGAAGTATATTACAGTATTGCTTCTGTATGGGAAATTGCGATTAAGCATAAGATCAGACCAGAACAGATGCCAATACATAATGATCCGTTTGACAGAATATTGCTGGCACAGGCAAAATACGAAAAATTAAGCTTCATTACTCATGATTCCCTGATACCCTATTATAGGGAGAATTGTATCATGAGTGTGTAGGATGAGTTGACTACAGCAAGGGAAGAATTAAGGTTCAAATCCTTAGCCCTGCGAAGCAGGGCTTGACTTGCGAAGCAGGGCTTGACTTGCGAAGCAGGGCTTGACTTGCGAAGCAGG
>JAAVAG010000176.1 GCA_014804185.1 Lachnospiraceae bacterium | reverse complement strand
TTTCCGCACCGCCTGCGTCTGCTGCCCGCTGCTGAACGTGACGGAAATACTGTCCGCCCTGCTCAGCATACTGCTGTCTGCCAGTATCAGCAGTTCCTGTCCGTTATCCGCCACGATTACGCCGGAAACCTGGCTTGTGCTCTCATATATATTATCAAACCAGTCCGTACTCGAACTTACCCCGGTCACGGTCACAATGGATTTGGACAATTCCTCCGTGTACCCGCTCATAGCCGCGTACAGCTGCTTATAATTCTCCGCATTCAAAACCCATTTGGACAGAACCTCCTCAATCTGCCCGCTCTCCAGCAGAACGCTCTCCATGGTCTCCTGCAAAACAGTTTCCACGGTCTCCTGCAGATCCGGTTCCGGCATCTCCACGACCATGTCCTCCGGCGGCATTTCGTCCGTTTCCTCGGGGAATTCCACATACTCATACTTCGGTTCTTCCTCCGGGTACAGCCAATTGCTGAACACGGGTTCCAGAATCAGAAATGTCAGACAGGCAATCAGGCCGAAAAACACCGCCATGGCAGCAGTAGTCACTGTTCTGCGCAGCAGTTTCCTTTTATTTATCGGCCTTTCCTTTATTTTTTCTATCATAAAATCCGACTGCTTGTTTTGTTCATTCTCCGGCATAATTTCCCCTTAAAAGGAGTGGATTTCCGATCATCCACTCCTGTCCTGCTTTCCGAATCTCTATTACATTATTATCGCTTTCCCGCATCCGGTCACTCGTTCCCGCTGCCGTTTTCCTCATCGGAGGATTCTCCGTCCTCTCCGCCCTCGTCATTCGCATCGGCCTCATCCTGCGCGGCCTGGGATGCGGCTTCCTCCGCCGCCAGTGCCTTCAGGTAGGACAATCTGCCCTTGGAATCGGTCACTTCGACGCGCTCTGCCATCTCATCTTGATATTTCGATGCCAGCTGACTGATCACAGACGCTCTCCATACCGGCTCTCCCTGACCGATATAGTAGAAGACATAATGAATTCCGTCCGTGCTGTTGATTGTGGTCACATCGCCGGACGCCCTGTCCTCCTCCAGCATCCAGCTGCCGATTTCATCGCTCAGTCTGGTGGCATCCAGATCCTCATACAAGCCGCCGTTCCGGTTTGTGGTCGTATCATTGCTGTATTTTTCCACCAGCGCGATAAAAGCCTCTTCATTCGCCCCGGTATTGTTCCACTCTGCCAAAATCGTCTCGCCCATATCCTCATCCGTGGAAATCGCGCGGATATTCACGGTGCTGGCCGGATCGAGATACCTCTTTTCAAAGCGCAGCACATAATATCTGTGATTGTACTGATCTTCCACAACAGTGGTGTCTCCGGCCTTTCTTCCGGCGTCAAACAGCCATTCCCTGTAAAGGCTGCCTGCGCCTGTATACTTTATATTCTCCTGCAGCTCGCCGTCCGCACCCACGGTCTTCACCATTTTATCAGCTTCCGCTTTCGCCGCCTCCATGGCTTCCGCGATCTGCTCCTCGGTGGGATCCGCCGTAGTCACATTTCCCTCTTCATCCGTAGTGCTCTCTCCCTCAGGAATGTCGGCCTCCACCTGTGCCAGCATATAATCTACACTGTCATAAGTATCCTTGTGCTCCTCATAATATGCCGTAATTTCCTCATCGGCATCCTTTTTGTTTCTTACGATCTCATTATAATATGCGGTGGCATAATACGATTCCTCGATAATAGGACGCAGATTTTTCGCGGTCGCATACTTGCCGAACGAAGATTTCAGGTAATCCTTGCTGGTCATTCCGGCCGCCGCTGCAGCGTCTTTCAAAGCCTCCATAATCATATCCGTCTCGGCAGCAGCGTCATACACAAATCCTTTTTCCGTTCCCTCTTTCACAAGTCCCTTGGTGCGCTTTAAGCTTTCCACCGCATTCTGCTGGAAAAAATCATCCCAGGTCATGTACTGGCTGTACATCTGATCCGCGTAATCCTTTGTAGTGTCAAGCCCCATATAGGAAATCATGGATCCCCAGCTGGCAATATAATTGCTGGCGCTTATATTATAATAGTAATCAAATTCCACTTCTGTCACATCATAACCGCCCACGTTGATATAGGTGGAGTGGGTCGCTATATATTTGCTGATGGGAAAATACGCAATAAATATAACCAGCGCCGCTGCCGCCACCGCGCCGATAATCCTGTTTCTCTTTCTGCGCTGCTGCTCTTTCCTCTCTTCCTCTTTCCTTCTCTGGACTTTTTTATCATATTTGGTCATAACCTTTTCCGT
Source organism: Lachnospiraceae bacterium (assembly GCA_014804185.1). Lineage (GTDB taxonomy): Bacteria > Bacillota > Clostridia > Lachnospirales > Lachnospiraceae > Acetatifactor. The sequence continues at coordinate 5,474 of JAAVAG010000176.1, read as the reverse complement.
TGTTTCAGCCGCAGGCTTGTTTTTCTCTGCCATTTCAGACTTCTCCTCCTTTTCCCTGCAGGCGCATATTCCCGCAGGCTGTCTCCTCTGCCAGCCTGTCCCGATGCCGCATGCCTTTTTATTATAATCGAAATTCTGCCGGATGTGTAGTATTTTCACACTTTTTTTAAAAATGTTTTGCGAAAAATCGCTTTTTGAAATTGTCCTATTGTCTTTTTCCGCGTATCATATATAATAAAAGAAGAGAACATATGATCTTTGTTCTCTCCACACACAAAAATCCGGGAATCATGAAAAGGCACGGGAACCAATATGAACAGTCAGGACAGGGAGTATGAAGATTTCGAGATATTTGAACAGATCCGTTTCCCCGGCGAGGCGCAGCCTTCGCCGCCGGGTGAAACCGTGCCCGCCCCGGCGCAGCGCCAGAATCCGCTGCCGCAGCAGAAAAGGCAGCAGGCGCCGCAGAACCTGCAGGAGGATCTGTTTTACGAGATAGAATATGATTCCTGTCCTATGCCGGGCGTGGGCCGCTTTGTCCTGAAATCCACCCCGATAGACGCTCCGAAAAGGGATGAGATCCGGGATATTTTTGACCAGATGCGGGACATTGCGCGGGAAAGCCGCGCAGCGCAGCTTCACTCGGTCCGATTTTACGACAGGCGGGTGCAGCAGGAAAACGCCCGGATCTTCTATCAGCAGGCTCTGTTCATGGAGGATTTTGAAGATAAATACACGCAGTCCGTCCCCTGCTCCGCGTATTATCCCAATTATCAGATGATGGGCTACGGGCAGCTGCGGACTTATTTTACCTGGCGCACCCATGTGCGCGGCGGGGATATCGCGGAAACTTCTCTGTCCTATGCCTTTATGTACATTTATGAACTGCTGAACAATATCGGAACCGACAGTCCCCAGGACGGTTTGAAACGTCTTATGACTTTCTGGAAGGCTTTCCGGAACTATCACCAGGCACTTGACCGGTATATGCCCGGATGGCTGAAAGATTATTATATTTATTATGAACTGCCCGGGTCTTTTGCGGAATTTGTATCCGAAAATGATCTCGGCGCGTATTATCCGAACCTCTCCGATCCGGGGGATGATTTTCAGCTGCTGTGTTCCCTCTCCAAATATGATATCCGCAAATCCGCCTTTTACACCCCGGAGAGAAGTTCGCTGATAGAAGACTGCTTCCGTTTTGTATTTGCCGGGCTGGAACAGACGCTGGCCGAAAAGCAGATTCGCCTGCGGGAATTATTATTTTACCCCTCCGGAAACATGTCCGTCTGGCTCCCCTTTAAAGGCGCGCTTTTCTATCCCCATGGGCAGCAGCGCGACAGACAAATTGTGCTCTCGGAAAAGGAAATATACAGGTGCTCCCGGAACACCTGGACTTTCAGCGCCGTCATCACCGCCGACAGCGGGAAACGTCTGATCGGCTATATCGCGAAGCAGACAGAGGCTGTTCTCAGAAAACTGACAAATTATAAATACAAACTGTCCGCCGATCCCGGAATGCTCTCTCCGGCCACAGCGGACATGCTGCAGGCCGCGGGCATTTCTCCGGAGGCGGTCATCACGGATGCCGTCACGGCATTTTACCGGGAGTCCACAAAGACCGTCGTCCGGGTAGATCCGGCGGCCCTGGACAAGATCCGGCGGGAAGCGCTGGACACACAGGAGAAGCTTATTGTGCCTGAGGAGGAGGCCGCAAATGTCCTCACGAACCCTCTCCCGTCTCCCGCGCCGAACGCTGCTTCGGATACTTCCCCGGCCATGCTCCCTCCGCCTGCCGTTTTTCCGACCGCAGCCTCTTCACCGGACGTCTCTGCGGATGCTGCCTCCCCGGCCGCTCCCTGGACTGCGCTGCGCCGCGCCCTGTCCAACGCGGAGGCAGGCGCTCTGTCCGCCGTCCTGCGCGGAGGAACAGATTTCACAGAATATGCGGACAGACATGGCATTATGCCGGAAGTCCTGGCGGATGACATCAACGAAAAGGCCATGGATTTTATCGGCGACAGCCTGCTTGACAACGAATTTGAACCATATGAGGATTACATAGAACAGATAAAGGAAATGGTAAAAGAGATATGACAAAACAAGTACCCGCAAGAGTTGCCAATATTTTAATCAATGCCCTGAAAGGCGGCGTTGTTCCCAGAGCCGGTCTGGAATATATCACCGTAGGCCGCACCCGGGAGATCGAAGCCATCCTGCATGATATCGACATGATCGAGGACGGCGGCGCTTCCTTTCGGTTTATCGTGGGCAAATACGGCAGCGGCAAAAGCTTTCTGCTCCAGACCATCCGCAACCATGCCACAGCCAGGGGGTTTGCGGTGGTGGACGCCGACCTGTCGCCGGAACGCCGCTTTGCCGGTACGAAAGGGCAGGGACTTGCCACCTATAAGGAACTGATCAAAAATCTCTCCACCAAGTCCAAGCCCGACGGAGGCGCGCTTCCTCTGATCCTGGAAAAATGGATCTCCGGCATCCAGACCGGCGTCAAGTCGCAGTATAACGCGGAGGGCGAGGCATTTGACCGGCTTGTGGAACAGCAGATTTATGCGGTTGCCGGTTCCCTGGAGGGCATGGTAAACGGATTTGAGTTTGCCAGAGCCGTGGTGCTCTACTGGAGGGCTTACAGGGAGGATGACGCCGCCCTGAAATCCAATGTTCTGAAATGGTTCCGCGGAGAATATCCCTCCAAAAAAGAGGCCCGGGAGGATCTGGGGATCAATTTCATCGTAACCGATGAGACCTGGTATGATTTTCTGAAAATTTTTGCCGCTTTTCTGGTTGGAGCGGGCTATAAAGGAATGCTGGTCATTATCGACGAACTGGTGAATATTTTCAAGATTCCCAATTCTATCACCCGCGCAAACAATTACGAGAAAATCCTTACCATGTACAATGATGTCCTGCAGGGCAAAGCCCGGCACATCGGCTTTTTGATGGGCGGCACGCCCCAGTGTATCGAGGATAAATACAAGGGTGTATTCAGCTACGAGGCACTGCGCTCCCGGCTGGCGGAGGGACATTTTGCCACCGCCGAGCTGAAAGATTTGTCCGCCCCCATCATCCGGCTGCAGATGCTGACACAGGAAGAAATGTATATCCTTATAGAAAAATTGATGCAGATTCACGCCCAGCTTTACGGCTATACCCCTTTCCTTTCCCATGAGGATCTGGTCTATTTTCTCACCGTAGAGTATAACCGCGTAGGCGCGCAATCCCATATCACACCCCGTGAGATTATCCGCGACTTTATCGAGATGATCAACATCCTGCACCAGAATCCCGGTCAGACTGTCTCGGGACTTTTGGGGGGAGGCAGCTTCGAGATGGCCCGGAGCGGACTCACCGACGAGGAAATCCACGACGAATTTCAGGAGTTTGAAATCTAACAACAAATACGGAGCTTAAAATAAGGAGAAAGAATGGACACATTCAGCAGGCTCGCGCCCTTTATCCAGGACTTTATCTATGAAAACAAGTGGGAGGAACTTCACGGAAACCAGGTTGCGGCCTGTGAAGTGATTTTTGACAGCGACGACAATCTGCTGCTCTCCTCCGGCACGGCCTCCGGCAAGACAGAGGCCGCCTTTCTGCCCATACTCACGCAGTTATATCAAAATCCCTCCCGCTCGGTGGGGGTTATGTATATTTCACCCCTGAAAGCGCTGATCAACGATCAGTTCAAGCGTCTGGAACTGCTGCTGCGGGATTCCAACATCCCTGTCACAAGATGGCACGGGGACGCCTCTGTCTCCGCCAAGAGCAGACTGATGAAAAACCCCGAGGGTATCCTGCAGATCACTCCGGAGTCTCTGGAGAGTCTGCTCACCAACAGGCGCGGCACCTGCCTGTCCATGTTCTCCGACCTGCGTTTTATCGTAATTGATGAAGTGCATTATTTTATGCGGGACGTGCGCGGCCTGCAGCTGCTGTGCGTCCTGGAGCGTCTTATGCGGCTCACCGGCGTCAACCCGCGCAGAATCGGCCTCTCCGCCACCCTGGGCGATCTGTCCCTGGCGCAGAACTGGCTGAATACCGGAACCGGAAGGGCATGCGCCGCCCCTCTGATGAATGAGGGCAAAAAACGTGTGCGCCTGCACATAGAGCGGTTTGTGAACTATGCCGACAAACGGGATATGGTAGAGAGGGACGGCAGTCAGAATGTGGTAGATGTGGACACCGGCGGCGATATCGGAGACCGGGAGCACTACGAATATCTTTTTCAGCATACCCTGGACAAGAAGACCATTATCTTCGCGAACAGCCGCGAAGAAATCGAACTGATCATGGCAAACCTGCGGGAGATCGCGCTGAGCCGCAAGGCTCCCGATGTTTACCGCGTCCACCATGGAAATGTGTCCGCGCTGCTGCGTGAAAACACGGAGGACGAGATGAAATCCGGCGATGAAAAGATTGTCACCGGCGCAACCGTGACGCTGGAACTGGGCATCGACATCGGCTCCCTGGATCAGGCCGTACAGGTGGGCGCGCCATTGAATGTGGCCAGTTTTGCCCAGCGCCTGGGGCGCTGCGGACGCCGGGGACAGATTCCTCAGCTTCTCTTTACCTTTGTGGAAAGCATCAAGATCAATTCCTCCGACATCCTGGGACCCATCAACTGGGAGTTTATCCGGACCATCGCCATCATAGAGTTGTATCTCCGGGACCAGTGGATCGAACCGATCCCTCCCATAAAGCATGCCTACAACCTCCTGTATCACCAGACTATGAGTTGTCTGAAGAGCAACGGTGAGATGTCCCCCGCCGGACTGGCTCAGGCAGCGCTCTCCCTGGGATGCTTCCGTTCCATCTCCCAGGAGGATTTCCGCATTCTGCTGACGCATCTGGTCTCCATCGAGCAGCTGCAGCGCACCGAGCGCGGCGGTCTGATCATAGGGCGCGCGGGTGAAAAAATCGTCAGCAGCCACAAGTTTCTGACGGTCTTTAAAGCCCCGGAATATCTTCTGGTAAAGGAAGAAAACCGCACCATCGGCACTGTGGACAAACCGTACCCCGTAGGCACCCGCTTTGCCCTGGCGGGCATGTCCTGGGAGACGGTGGATATCAATGTGAAATCAAAGGTTCTTTTTGTGAAACGTGTCTCCGGCATCTCCGCGGTAGACTGGGATATGGACTTTGAATCCGAATTTCACACCGTTCTGGTGCGCAGGATCCGCAGCATCCTGCAAAACGACGATCCTTACCGGTATCTCAGCGCCCGCTGTCAGGAGCGCCTCACCGAAATCCGCTATATCGCGCGGAACAGCGGTATTCTGGAACATCTCGTCACCGCCCTGTCGGAGAAAAAATACGCCGTGTTTCCATGGGTGGGAACCCGGCAGCTGATCACGCTCCACTATGCGCTGCTGCAGCGAAAAATCAAAAACAAACTGCCCTGGATCACCAGCATCTATCTGGAAGTGATGTTTGACGGCAGCGCGGAAGAGCTGGAA
>JAAVAG010000175.1 GCA_014804185.1 Lachnospiraceae bacterium | reverse complement strand
TTTTTTGTACTTTTGATGAGTCTTGAACTTTTTGTAGTTGTCAGCAAGATGGTTGATGATGAATGTGACTATGATGCAGCCATCAAGGGAGCGCAGAAAGTAAGATTAGTACAATTCCACCAAGCATTTAACCGTGCTGCAAATCCAGTGTAAATCAAACTTTAAGATACTATATCTATTATCTACTTCGTTAGAATACAAATAAAATCAACAACAGTAATATGATTGATCTTCGACCCGCCTTAAATGAGGCAATGAGAAATATACAGACATGGAGGAACAAATACCCTTCCTCCGTGTACCCTCACAAGATTGTGTTGAACATGATGTATCGAGCATACAGCACTCGCATCGTTTTTGAGGCATTTCAAAATGACGACCTTGTTGAGCAAGATAACATTCAGGACGCTATGAATTACGTCATGCAGATTTATTCACAGTCTGCCGCTCAGGAGGTGCATCCAAACCTGATGAATTGGATGGCAACACGTCCCAACGAACAGGTCGGCACACTGTGTACTGCAAGATATGAAGCTCTTGCATCTCGCGCCGAAACAGACAAACAAGCCCTCGAAGAACTCGAATTTTCGTATGCCTTCGAGTTGCTGAACGATATGTCAGTTCTTTACTTCATCGCATTGAGACTGAGCGGCTACTCTGAGGTTGATACCATATCACAGATGTCCGGTGTTATCATTGAACAGCTGGAATATATGGACTATTCCATTACCAAACAGGTTTTCCAACAGTTGTTGGTATCAAGATTTATGCACTTTAACTATCAGCCACTTCCCTGAAAATTCATATCTTATGAATAAACCCAAATGGGCATATTGTCTCACAGAAGACCAATTCGCGAAACTTTGCAAGATTATAGACAAGGTTTCGGGACTGTCATCATTCCTTATTAAGAATGATGATTGGGATCTTTGTCGGTTGATTTCAGATTTTACTTATGTGAGAAATGCTGAATCGGGTACTACACCCGGCGAAAGGCTTAATATGTCTGTTCTGTCAAAGAAATTTGAGCTTCTTCAAAAAGAATATAATGCTAAGAATAATTCTCTGAGACAGAATTTGGAGTTTCGTTTAGACAGTGTTCTCACTTGGAATCCTAAACCACTATGGGCTCAAAATATGAGCGTAGCTGAAATTGATCACCTTGATCACTTTATCCCGGCAATTCCAAGATTCTCAGAGTTCTTATATCGTAATCAGGATATAAGAAACCTCTATGATTTAACAGCTCATTTTCAGCTGAGACTTAACGCAACTGGCGGCAATAATCCGGAAATCAATTTTATACTCGAAACCATAAAAGAAAGGTTTTATCGCATAATGGATGATCACTCCGATGCAATCCATTATGTCAATCACAGTCATACAATTGATGACGAAAAGCTTATAGAGCAATTCGAGATAGACGCGCGAAATGATTTTTACATTGTAAATCTTGAAAAAAATCTCTGTCCGGATTTTACCAACAAATATATCTCCTTCAATAACCCTTATATCGCGGCAGAAATTTTTACGCGTTTGTTCCGTGCGGATAAAATCAACATAGCACTGTCTTTTGCCAACAATGCTTTCAAATATATCTTTACATCGCCCAATATTTATTGGCACAATAAAGAGTCTATTTTTGGCAGTGTAAATATCCTATACACACTTGTTGATTCTCTTGGAGATGCTGGATTGGCAAGTCTAAAAGCATTTTCAGAGAAGTTATATTTCTCGTTGACTCATTCGCTGTATCTACTGCTATCACGCAGTATTTATTGGACCGATAAAGAGACTATAAAGCGAGAAAAATATGAGTCAGGTTTAACTCCTATACATATTCAGCATAAATTAAGAGCTTATAGGCTTCGTTCGTATCTAATTCAGACGTTTGGGCTTCAAATAGCATCGGGACACACTCACAATGAGTATGCAATGATGGCTTTATCGGACATGGTATCAGCACATGAATTGGCTTATGCGAATAAAATTGTTGGAAATGACTCTGTCTATAAGAGAGACGCCTTAAATCTTTATTATACTCAGGGGCTGGTTCGTATATGCTCTTTGGAACAGGCGGCTGAAAAAGGCTTTGAGATTAACGATGCTTTATCTCAGGATATTCATGTTCAGTATAAATCCGGCAAGTTCTGCCTAAGTAACTCAGAAATATCAAGTTGTATTTCATTTTTAAGGTCCTATTTCAAGGAGCAGAAAAGAATATCCACCCCCGACGATCCTCCGTATTATCTTATTAAGGATAACGTAACCCCGATATTAAAGCAAGATAGCAGTGAGATAATCAAGCATCTTAAAGACTGTGGCGTCGATTGTTTCTATCATTTTACGGAGATCGATAAGATTGATTCTATTATCAAGCATGGTGGTTTACTGTCATATAAAAGATGTCTTGATGAAGGTATTGTATTACCGCTGAGAGAGGATATGGCTCTTTCAAGAGATGCAGATGCAAAACTTGGTCTTGAAGACTATGCGCGTGTTAGTTTTTCAAAACATTTACCCAAAATAGACATTCGTAAGAGAGAAGGTGCCAACCTCGTAATGCTCCGAATTTCACTGGATGTAGCATTATTTGAAGAAACCTTATTTACGGATATTGAAGCAACTCATCCTCAGATGCGTTATGGCAAAACTTTAGGTGATTTGAAGAACGTAAATACTCGAATAGCGTTATGCGATGGATTCCTGACTAATGAACAGGAGTTTTTGCAACAGCAAGCAGAGGTTTTAATTAAAGGAATTATACCGCTCAAATATATACTCAATATTGATAATCCAGAAAAGATTTAACAAAGATCTATGAAATATAACGAAACTACTCAAATGTGGGAATCTCCATACTGGCATCCCGCAGTTACGACCGATGCTGTAGTCTTTGGTTTCGACGGCGAACAACTCAATGTGCTTCTCATCGAGCGAGGCAACGAGCCTTATCTCAACTGCTGGGCTCTTCCAGGTGGTTTTATTAAAGAAACCGATAAATCCGCCGAAGACAGCGTGTATCGTGAGTTGCATGAAGAAACTAATGTCGAAGATATATATCTTGAAGAATTTAAGACATTTTCGGATGTAACGCGAGACCCACGTGAACGAGTGATAACGATAGGTTTCTTTGCTTTAGTGGTTAAGAGCCGATATAAGATCAAGGGCGGTGATGATGCCCGGAGAGCCGAATGGTTCCCAATTGATAAGCTGCCCGAACTTGCTTTCGACCATAAAGAGATTATCGAGACAGCACTTGAAAGGCTTCGCCATAGGATACATTTCGAGCCTATCGGCTTCCATCTTCTGGAGAAGGAATTTACGATGCCGCAGCTTCAGAATATATACATTTCTATTCTTAATCCAGAAAGAGATAATCCTAAGTTGCTTGACCGAAGAAACTTTACAAAGAAGATGTTAAAACTTGGCTATATAAAGGAGACCGGAGAAAAAGTAACCGGGAATCCTTATCGTTCACCGAAACTTTATGTTTTCGATGAGGAAGCCTACTTGGAAGCAAAGAAAGGAGGTATGAAACTGGAGTTCTGATTCCATTCAGAATGTTTCTGTGCAGAATAAGATTACGAGCCTGAATTATATTTAGTTTCAGAATAATTTAGTAACTTTGCACTGAAGGTTAATTTCTTAAAAATGGAATCGCAGAAAAATATAAACAGAATCAAAGCTGTTCTTGCTGATGCCGGTCAAACAAGCAAATGGTTGGCAGCGCAACTTGGCAAGGATCCAGTGACAGTTTCAAAATGGTGTACGAATACTACTCAACCTGATTTGCAAACACTTCAGAAGATTTCGATTCTACTAAAAACAGATATAAGAAATCTATTGGTCAGCAATGAAAAAGATTTTCAAATAGTTAAATAATCTATAACCACCAAATATCATCATGTCAAAAACAATTGGAATTGACCTTGGCACGACAAACTCTGTGGTTGCATTCAAAGATGCGTCCGTAAGAGTAGTTGCTACCGGTCCTAACAACGAAGACCTCTGCCGTTCATGTGTCGCTATGGACAAGAGCGGAAGTTTTGTGGTGGGTAACGCTCCCTATAAAAACTGGAAACGCTACGCACCGAACATTGTTGTATCTGCTAAACGTCTTATGGGTGCGTCTATTACAGACCCTCAGGTGCAGAAAATGAAGAATGATAAGGATATGTATCCTTATGGCATTTCAAAGAAGTCCGGAGGAACAGAAGACTCTGTAGCCATAATCATGAATGGTCAGGAGTTTTCTCCTGAACAGATAAGTGCCCAGATTCTTCGTCAGCTTAAAGAAGACGCATCCGTAAAACTCGGTGATGAGGTTACACACGCTGTTATCACCGTTCCAGCCTACTTCAACGAAAAACAAAAGGCAGCAACACGTAAAGCCGCAGAGCTGGCAGGACTTAAAGTTCAACGTCTTCTGGCTGAACCTACAGCAGCTGCAATCTCATACGGAGCAGACAAAATGTCGGCAGATGAGGATAAAATCTTCCTCGTTTATGACTTCGGTGGTGGTACATTCGACCTTTCAGTTCTGGTTGCTTCCGGTGGCAGCTTTATCGAATCAGGAACAGGTGGCGACCGATGGCTCGGTGGCGACGATATTGATCGTCTTGTTTCCGAATATGTCCTTACCGAGGCTGGTAAAGCCAACAATGTAGATATACACGAACTCATAGAGTCTCTCGATGCAAAGAAGAAATTTGCATTCCAAGGCGAATTTAAGTCTGAGGTGGAAAGTGCTAAGAAAGCATTAAGCCAGACTGATTCCGCCACAATCTCTGTTTTCGATTATCTGGAAACAGAAGATGGAGATCCTATTGACATAGAGGTAACTTTAACCCGTGACACCTTTGAGTCGATGATTCGTCCTCTGGTGCAGCGCACCATCGACCTTATCGATGAACTTCTTGAAAAAACCGCTTATCCCATTGATAGTATCGACAATATTCTGTTAGTCGGCGGTTCGTCCTGTATCCCCCTCGTCCGCAATATGCTCAGTGAGAAGTATGGCAAGGACAAAATCCTCTCTTCAGAGAAGCCCATGCTTGCTATTGCAGAAGGAGCTGCTATCCTCTCACATTCTATGGGTACTGAATTTGAGTGCCCCCATTGTGGCAAGTCTATTCCCGTCGGTAGTGACGAGTGTCCCTATTGCCACAAATCAATGGAGAGTTCCGCGACCCAGACGTCAGAAGACCCCGCTAAAACAGGTGTTGTATTTACAACAAAACATAAATACTTCATCGAGACTCGTGACGATGCTGACAATGTTCAATATTCTATGATAATCGACGAGAATCAGGTTCTCCCCAACGAAGTAAATGGAAAGTTCTATACTCTCGTTGATAATCAGAAAATCATAGCGGTAAATCTTTACAGCGATGCTGAGAATGGCGGTAAAGAAAAGATTGGTACGGGTTTCTTTACTATCGCTGAAAATCTGCCAGTTCACAGCGAACTTCAGTTCACCTTCCGTCTGACGGAGGACGAGACCATGAGTGTTAAAGTCCGTGTAGCATCTACTAGGAAAATACACAACATTAACTACAGTCAAGGCTCTCTGGATTCACATTGCTTTGAGGCAATTCAGAGTTCCTTTGACCGAGTTATGGGGGACCCGAACATTAGTGACTCTCAGAAGAACGGCTTTATTGACAAACTTCAGAAGGTCATTGAAGGTATTCAAGTCGGTTCACTTTCCTCTGAAAGCAAGGAATGGCAGAATATTGAAAATTCCGTACAAAGCGCGACAACAGCAGCCACTACAAAGGAGGAAGGTATTGATGTGAATGTTATCATTGCCAAAATTCTTCTTGACCACTTCGGTAAGTTCATGAGTAGTGAACACAAGGACGCTATGCGTCGCGAACTGACCAAGTATGAGGATGCTACCACTCCGATGCAGAAGAATGAGTGTGCAAGCAACCTTGAAGAACTCAATGATAAATACGGACTGTTTGTTTCCGGATTCCTCCTCAATATTTCGGGACATGACGATTCAAACCCCGTAAGGGCTAATAAGGCGCTTGTCGCCTACAATCAATTCATGGCAGCTCTGAATGAAGGTAATGTTTCTCGTGCTCGCGATATTCTCGATGCAAATCAAGATCTTATTGGACACGACACCGTAATTTCCGTAAGCAGTACTACTGGTATCGGACAGAACTAACGAACTATGTCAGACGAAATCAAATGTCCCGTATGCGGGAAGGTCGGAATTCCCGATTATCATGCTGAGGATATAGTATGTCCTCAGTGTGGTAGTGACCTGAGTATTTTCAGGGTCATCGACCAGATTCCGGATGGGGATGTCAAGAAGAGGAACGTCTGGATGCCCATTGCCGCAGTAGCCATTTTGACTACTGCGGTGCTTGGGGGCATCATGTTGTTCCAAGATCGAACAGTTCCTGCGATTGAAGATCGGTCAAGTGAGATTGCCTGCCTTCAGGATTCGATTAAAACGCTCAAAGCCCAACTCGAAACTACAACGGGCTCAATGTCCGATACACCATCTCAATCGGAAGGATTCAAGTATGTAGTTAGAAAGGGGGATTCTTTCTGGTCTATAAGTAAACGTTTTTATCATACCGGAACTCGGTATGAGGAAGTCGCCGCTGCAAATGGGCTGGATAGCAATTGTAAGCTTAATGTTGGTGATACCATCATCATAAAACAGTAATATGGGACTAATAAGCTGGATAAAAACCAAATATTACAATCATAAATTAAGTCAGGCCGATAAATACGCAGCCAACAGGGATTTTGCAGAGGCTCAGCTTATTTATGAGTCACTATTAGGCAAGCAACCTCTTGCAAATGCTCATCTTGCGAAGATGCTTGTTGACAATGCGTCAAGTGTATCGGAGAAACTGGATGTATTGAGACGGCTCTTGGAGTTACGTCAGACTGTGAGCGAGGAATCCAATGTGGATTTTAGCTCTACGTTGAATAAGCATGTGTCGAGTATTGAATCGTTTGCATCAAGCTGTTTCTCTGCTGAGAATTACAAAGATGCCGTCGATTTAATAGTATCTATCCGGGATTTTCGTAAAGACAAACAGTATTCTGACAAAGTCAATAGGTACAAAGCGTATTATAACTTTAAGATTGCGAATGCTGAGTCTATACAGACCGCCGGACTGTTCAAAGACTCTGTTCAGTATCTTAATTCGCTATCTTACGCTCCGATTTCAGAAATCAAGGAACTTATCAAGATTCTTGAAAAGCAAAATAGATTTGCAAGAGGTCTCAAGTTCCTTATCCAGCTTCAGTCCGTTGGTAATTGGGTTAAAGATATAATATTTGACTATATTGTCAATGTAATATCTAACAATGATAGCGAGCTGAAGAATGTAAAGCATTTCAGCGACATTTGTCTTGATAAGAAAATTTGTCAAGAGGCTGCTGCTGATTTGCATCAGCGTTCACTAAAGAAAGCCCAGACCAAAGATTATGTGTCAGCCGTTCTGTATGACAGATTTGCATCCGAATATCTGTCAGAGAATAATCAGTTTAACTTTGACCGCTGTTCACACATTCTTGAAGAACTGAGAGATCGTGCAGACGCTTCTGAAATTAAGAATCTAACGACACTTGCCCAATCACTGAAATTAAGTTCTGCACAGTTATCTACTCTGGAGAAACGCATTAACGAAATAGCGGTTGCCGCAAAGCCGGATAAGGCAATTGCCATCTGCCGCTTGTATATTGGTACACCGTCTTTTGATAAGGTGTATATTGAAAAAGCGTTATCTATTGCAAAGGCTGGCGGGAAAATTGATGTCCCTGAACTTCGTAGGGTTATCAAAAATCAGACTGATGAAATATCTTTGCCAAATACGTTGGCACCGTTTGTCGCATATTTACCTGCACTTGAGCAGGAGTTTGTTGACGCTGCTATAGTCGCAATCAAACAAAAAGATTCCACCGAATTACTTGACAAGTATTGGAAAGTTCGGAATGATGCGCGATTCCTTGAATCACTTATAAACAAGTCTTTTGTCGGTTGGAAAAAGTTTTCCAATCACATTGCCGCCAACCACAATCTTTATCTCGGTAAAAAGACTTTCATTGAGGTATTCTGCGATTCAATAAGAGATACCGATGATTTGGAACTCATACTGGATCTTTCGGAGAAGATACTAAAAGCAGGCAAGAATGTTAAGGATTTCTATATTACCATAATCCTTAAATACTCCAAATCGGGCTCAAATGTCGAGGAGTCTCTTGATTTGGTCAATCGAGGTCTATCACACGTTAAAGAGGATAAACTTGAACGGCTCCTGCTCGAAAAGAAGTGCCTGATTTCACTACTTATTCAAGCAGAGAAGTTCGACCGAGCTGAGGCTGAAATTAAATCCATTCTCGGAACAGACGATGAGGCATCTACTCTTCTCGCTGAACTATATTATAAGAGAGCGGAGGCTTCAAAAGATGCTGATGAAAAATCAAATTGGCTGTATAGGGTTCTTGATGTCAACGAAGGTTATTCTCTTCATGATCGTTTTAACCGATGCTTGCAGGACTCCTTGACATGTCTGTGTGATATTGCAAAAATATTCTGTAAGTTTGGCGACAAGGAGAAAGCATTTGGCATATCAGAGCGCATCTCATCCTATTGGTCTCATTGGATTCCACTCTACGTGTGCTTGCGTGGATTATCAAAAGAGCTGGAAAGCACTCTTAACGATACGATTAAATATGATGCTGAGACATTGAAGAAAATCGTATCAACCTGTCCTTCATGCAAAGATTATGACTCAGACCTTTTCATGTCTCTGTGGGATAGTTATTCGAGCGCAATAATCAAGAAATCGCAATCTCAGCCTCATGACAAAGCAATTAAGGCCCTTTCTACATTAAAGAAGGCGATTCTGACTTATGCACCTGCCCCTTTTGTTAGCGAAAAAGAGGAAGAACTTACTAAGCTTATAGTTAAGCTGAAATGGGAACTGGCGAATGAAGATGAACATGATTTGTCTTTTGATGAGGCAATCAAATTGTATGATGAGGTCGCCGCTGACAAAATTCAATCGTACATAAATCGGGCCGAACTGCGCTCTCTCATCTGTCGTGTAAAAGCGAACAATATTGATGCAGCGACGGAAGGAAGAATCTATGAGGCACTTCAGCTTCGCTCATACCAAGCATTGAGAGAAGACCTTGCATATAGATTTGCCTGCTATCTTCTTGAGCATACTCGTCCAGCGGATGCCGAAAAACTGTTACGTGAATTTTTACCTGATGAAAAGGCTCTTCTTGATATATGCGAAAATATCTATGTCAAGGAAGCGGAGGTAAGACTCGCGGAGTTCAATAAATTGGTTAAGAAGCTTAACGACGGCAAAATGACCGTTGCTGAGGCAGTCGCTTTCAAGACATCACTTAGAGATTATAAGAAGAAAATCGCCGGTAAACTAACCGATTTGTCTAAGGAATTTGCAAAATTCGTTCCTATCGTAGAGGCTTATATTCTCTCCAAGATGTTTGAAGAAGAAGCCTATAAAGAGATTCTGGACAAGTTGATGCAGGAGAATCCAAACTATATTGAAGATGACACTGATTTCCGAAACATAGCTATTGCGTCACTGGGATTAGTTGAGTCGGACATTAAAGATGAGGCTATTCTTAAAAGAGCAATCGCAACATGTCTGACTGCAATATACACCGATAGACTGTTCGTGACGAGCCTTGATTATACTTCATGGGATGATAAGTATGAATTTACGCTTGACGGCAGTCTGGGTCAAACCAATTATGACAGCTATAATGAACTTCCGGAGAACGTCAACTTTAACTCACCTGTTGACAATGCCAATATCGCAATTAAGGATGTTCAGAATAGTCTTTTGACTCGATTAGAGGCTTCGGTTCGTAAGTATCACCCTGAGTTGGAGGCTTTCTGTAATAATGAGAAAGATGCACTTGATAGGATTATAGAACTTCGTCTTGACAAGTCATACATTCTGGCTTCACCTCAATTATGCCGTACTCTTGCTTCCATTAGAATGAGCATAGAAAATGCGTTTGAGTATGAACTTGGTCAGGACTATGGAAATAGGGAAGATGTAATTGCCCTTGGTTCTGATTACGGTTTCTCGGGCGGAGAATATAGTGAATATAATAAAGGTTATAACGCTTTGTTATTCTGCAAAAGTGCACTTTCTTCAAAGCCAGCTGTAACTATTAGTGGAGCATATACGCCCGATAAAGTTTCTCATATAAAGAAATATAAGCGCCTTGCCTCCGATCTCAAATCTGCCGTTGGTACAGCAATGAATACAGACATTAAGGACAAGATGAACTTTAAGACTTTCCTTAATAAATATGAGGTCATCTGTAAAACTGTTGGAGACACTACTCTTTCACTTACCTGCTCCAATTATGTCAACGGAGAAGTCGTACATCTGTTGAATGAAGATCAGATGGAACTTAGAGATGGTGTCGGATATTTGGTAAGAGTATATATCATAGCTCCGTCCAACATACAAGTGAAAAACAATCTTGAAGGAGTCCTTGGCAGTCTGGTTCATAAAGCAGAAGAAAGCAATAGCTCTGCGGATCGCAATGCCTTGCAAAAGGCTTTACGAGACCTGAATGGTAAGTTCGATGGAGTTGTTGAACTACCTTCAATTGTAGCTAAGCTAAATCATAAGAGAATAAAAGAGCATACTGCCCTTACCCAGATGTATAACCTATATCTTAGACGGACCGATGACGCTGAAGTATGTGAGCTTCTTGTAACATTAGTAAAAATCTGCATTCACAAGTATATCATAAACGATACTTATTCAGGGAAAGCAGAAGTCCGAGATGTTCTTAACAAATTGAAATCTAATCGTAGCAAAGCTTTTCGAGATAAAGCTAAGGCTTTGGCCGCAGAATATCTCGGAATATTAAAAGAACTTCCACCAGATGCACAGATGCTAATGATGACAGGTTATTCAATTGGTGGAACATCTTTGAACTCAAAAGGTTTGGCCTTGAAGTCCGGATTGGACTATATGAAGGACCTTGGTGATGTAGATCAACTTCTAAAGAAACATTGACATGAATAATCCATATACTATCCTCGGATTGGCACAGGATGCCGATGAGAAACAAATCGCAAGGTCGCAGATTGCGGCTATAAGAGCACGTAAATACTCGATGAACGAGATTACAGCTGCTCAGGCCGCACTGCGTAAGCCTGCAACACGTCTTGCCGCGGATTTTACGTTCCCGGTAATTGATAAGGAGCCTCTGCCTGTTTTGGAGTCATCCATAAAGAGTAAAGAGGTTGATTTTAGTTCAATCAACGTTAACAAATACGATTCTCTGAAATGACACCAACTACTATGGATATTAAGCCGACGATTGAGGAGAAGATGGCTGACAGTCTTCGCCAAATAGTCACTCTGCAAAATGAGAAAGAGCAGGCAGAAAAGAACCATGAAAAAGAACTCGATGATATTTTCGCCGAGGTCCTGACCGTAATTGATACCTTTCAAAAATCAGAGGCAATCATTAAGGAACGTGGTCTGGATCAGGAAGAGAATGCTTCTAAAGCAATTAAGCGACTGCTTAATGCCAAAAAGAAGGCATTGTCGGTACTTGAAAAGTTCAACGTGAAGAAAATTGAATTTGACTCTGGTATGGTCGATGATGATCTCTGCACAACAGTTGAGACAGAACCTGATGCTTCTCGGAAAAACGGAGAAATCATTTCTATAGAAAAGGATGGCTATACTCGCAATGGACACTTGATTCGCAGAGCCGAGGTAGTAATCGTAAAAAACTGAATTGTATATGTTTCTCTTTAAGAAAAATCAGAATATCGGTAAATACACAGTGGTATTCCCGCACAAGGAAGGTGCCTATGCGGAAACATACCGAGTGAAAGATGCTGACGGAAAGGTAAAATTCATGAAGTTAATCTTCATGGAAGAGCTTAAAATATTTCAGTTCGATGGAAACGGAGATGTCATAGAGGAAGGAATTGCCAAAGTCCTTCAGCATGACAATCTATGTTCCTATGTCGATTCCGGGAGATTAGAATGCCAAGGGCATCAGCTTCTCTATATAGTGACGGAATATGTAAGGGGTGAAAACCTTGACCAGCATCTTTACAGAAATGGTTTGCCGAGTTTGATGGAGATTAAGCAGATAATGACTGGCGTACTGTCAGCCCTTAACTATCTCCATACCTTAAAGAGACCTATCATTCACAATGAGGTTACTCTTGAAAATATCCTACTTGACAGCGTAGGCAATCTAACCAAATTAAAGCTAATAGATTTCGGGGCTGCGAGATTTGCTGATATTAAATCAAATCCTGCATCTTGGCAAAATCAAAATCTGTATTACGTTGCTCCGGAACGCCTTGTTGGTGAAGGTAGCGTTAAATCCGATATTTTTTCTGCCGGAGTTTTGCTATATCGGCTTATCTTCGGTGTAATGCCTTGGGAAACCGAACTTGCCGGAAAGACTCTTGCAGAGAAGATACAGGCTGTAATTGATAAACGAAAAGGCCCGTTGACAATACCCAACATTCAGGTTGTTGAGATGGATGACAAATTGTTAAAGGTCATGGTAAAAGCACTTGCACCAGATCCGGACCAACGTTTTGAGTCTGCCCAACAGTTCTTGGACGCTATTGATGGTAAGATGGAAATTCAATCCGCTCCCATCTCTATGACGAAGCCAAATCAACAAGAGGAACAGAATAAGCCAAAACCCATTGAAGGAAATGGCTTTGCCGATGTTGCAGGAATGCACGATATAAAAGACTTCATGCAGAAGAAGATTATAAATGTCCTGAGGAATCCTGCTCGTGCTGAAAAGTTTAAGATACAGATTCCCAATGGTATGCTGCTATATGGACCTCCGGGATGTGGAAAGTCTTTTATTGCCGAGAAATTTGCGGAGGAAGCAGGCTATAATTATATATTTGTCAAGTCGTCCGACCTTGCAAGTATCTATGTGCATGGTTCACAAGAAAAAATCGGGCGATTGTTTGATGAAGCAAGGAAGAGCGCTCCGACCATCATAAACTTTGATGAGTTTGAGGCTCTTGTGCCCAATCGTAGCAAAATCAATAACAGTAGTGAATCTGGAGAGGTAAATGAGTTCCTTTCTCAGATGAATAACTGCGGTAAGGACAGGATATTTATAATTGCCAGTTCCAACAGACCGGACCTGATTGATCCTGCCATTAGACGTAAAGGTCGTCTTGACCAAATTGTCTATATCCCGGTTCCAGATAAGGAGGCACGAGAAGGTATCTTCCGCATTCACATGGCAGATAGACCTGCAACTGAGGATATAGACTTTGATAAGTTGGCATCCTTAACAGAGAACTATGTGGCTTCTGATATTGCATATATTGTCAACGATGCTGCCACCCGCGCATTTGAAGATGATGTAGATATATCACAAAGCCTATTGGAGGAGGTTATCAAGGAAAACAACCCCTCAATAAGTGCTAAAGACATACGTTTCTATGAGGCTATCAAGTCGGAGATGGAAGCCACTACGCATAATCAGTTCCACAGACCTGTGGGATACATTCAATAAAAATTTTTTATGGAAATAGAAGATATAGAGTCCGTATCAAAAGTATTATCTTTCACTGAGCTACAAGTCAAATTTGAAGAATTTATTACAAGCGGGAAAGCCGAATCATCTCCTGACCTGTTTGTATTAGGGTATTCCTCCCTTATATCGTATCCAGCCATTACACTCACAAAAGAATTTAACGCAAAGGAACTTCAAGCTGCACAGAAGTGCTATGACATGATGCTTCAATATAGCAAATCCAATCTTCAGGAGATGGCACAATCTGATAATGAAAAGTCGAAATTGGCGGCATCTCTCTTGATTATTCCACCTGCTAAGCGTCTTCTGGCAAG
Source organism: Lachnospiraceae bacterium (assembly GCA_014804185.1). Taxonomy (GTDB): domain Bacteria; phylum Bacillota; class Clostridia; order Lachnospirales; family Lachnospiraceae; genus Acetatifactor. Next base: position 2,497 of record JAAVAG010000175.1, on the reverse strand, counting down.
TTGTAATGAGTTTTATATGCTGGATTATCTGATAAGAGCAGTGAGCGAAGGAATAAATAAGAAAGACATTGACGGAAACGAATACGCGAAACAATGGAATAATCTTCTTATTCGAGGGTATAAGGGCGAACAAACAGAAAAGGCCATAATGGACGAGCATGATCATAGAGTATTGTCTATGAGGGCTATTAAAGAAATGTCATTAACTCCGGAATCGGAAGCATTGTTATCAGAAGATAGAGTTCAAGAGTTAATGAAAACTTATTTCAAGTCCAATTCTGAGAACGGTACCGGAACTGGCTGTGCTATACTAATTTTAATCACTGGTGCTTTAGGCTTGCTTGTAAGTTGTATATGAGTTAGATTGGTTTCTAACAATCATATGAATACAAAATTCATTGGTCATGTCATAAACTAACCTTCCTCGACATTAAACAAAGTTTTGACCGCTTATCAATTTGACATTATCCTTCAGTGATTTAATCTTGTCAAAGATTCAACTCCTAATTCAAGAAGATCATATTACAATGGTTGTAGAGGGACAATAAAAATTTGTAGCTACTTCTATAAATACACCTTTCAAGACAAACGCTCCGGAATCAAATGATTTTGGAGCGTTTTCAGCCTTAATCATAAAGTCCTTAAAACTAACGGATTGAATATTCATGCAGAACAACGTACAATAATGCTCAATCTTAATGTGTAATTTTTACGCAATAAAATTTTGAGAACTGGAAAACTATTATTAATTTTGCGGTGTAAATATTACGCAAGATAACGGGCGAGAATATTACAAAACATGTAGAACCTTAAATAACAGAACAATGTACGAAGACGATTATTACGATGAGTGCGAGAGCGAATACGCCGGCACTTACGCTCACGATGTTGCTGGGTATAGCGACGATGACATAGATACCATCTTTGATGGTGATCCTGACGCTTATTGGAACATAGATTAATCAAATAAAATGAGCCATGAGCATATTCAGTATTTTCAAGAAGGGTGTCAAATCTATGGTAGATAATACATCCAACGAGTTCAATATAACATCTGCAGTTGAGCCATTAGTGGATGATAAGAAGGACGAGAATATATCGGCGGAGTCTGATAAAGTAATTACGGAGGGAATAAAGCGTATTCACAATCTTATCATTCTTGATGAGAGCGGTTCGATGGAGTCTATCTATCAGCCTGCGCTGACAGGTGTCAACGAAACCTTACAGACAATTCGTGAATCACAGAAAGAGCATGAAGACCAAACACATTTCGTTTCTCTCATAGCCTTTGACTCTGGTCATTACAATCAAATTTATTGTAATGCTCCGGCTGAGAAAGCAATTGACATAACTCAGGAGCAGTATCGTCCCGGTGGCTGTACTCCTTTATACGATGCGATGGGGCGTTCCATAAATGAACTTCGTCCGAATGTCGTAAAAGGTGATGTTGTTCTGGTAACAGTAATTACCGATGGCTATGAAAATGCCTCACGTGAATATAACGGCAAGGCAATTAAAAGTCTGGTCGAAGCAATGAAAAAAGAAGGTTGGGTATTCACCTATATTGGAGCCAATCAGGATGTAGAGGCTGTTGCAGCATCTATGTCAATAGACAATCGTTTTGCCTTTGATGCAGATGATGAGTCCACCGGTGCAATGTTTGCACATGAAAGACGGTCAAGAAAAAAGTTCTTTGGCAAACTTAGTCGAAATATGCCAATGTGCGATCTAAGCACAGGCTATTTTGATGAAGATGACGAAGACGATAAGGATAATAAAGACAAGTTCTAAACTATGGAAATCCCCGGTCTTAGCTTCTCTTGGAAACGTGCTCTCGGCGTTTCCAAGTTGAAGCGGGATTTCGCCAAAGCCACCGGAATCCCTACAACACGCAACGGCATTGAGAGAAAAATCGGTAACGCAATAATTAACTCTGTATTCGGCAAAAAGAAATGAAACTCAAATCTCTGGTGATTATTCTTTTCACCACTCTTATCTGCTCAATTCATATATGCGCTCAACCTCAGAGCGCAAAGCAGTCTTACAACTTTACTCGCGCATTGGAAGAAGCCCAAAAGGGCAATAAGTCAGAGGCAATGGATTTTCTCACAAAAGAGATAGCAGAAAATCCGGGGAATGGTTATGCCCACATGACCATTGCTATTCTACAGGCTGATGCAGAGAACTATGGCGATGCGATGAAGTCTGTAAATATGGCAATCAAGAAATTGCCTAAAAAAGATAAAGAATATATGGCTCGCGCATTTGCCTCGCGCGCACACCTTTATACCATTGCCGGGGATACGATTCAGTCTCTCAATGACTTCAATCAGGCTATAAAAATCAATCCCTATGATTCGGATATTCTTGAAACCTATGGTCAATTACTGTATGAAATGGAAAGATACTCTGATGCTAATGATATTTATAACCGTATGGTCGCAGCAAATCCTACGAGCGTAATGGGATATATGGGGCTTGGTCGCAATGCCTATGC
>JAAVAG010000174.1 GCA_014804185.1 Lachnospiraceae bacterium | reverse complement strand
TGCTGAAAAAGCAATTGGTACATAAGGAAGTGCCGCCGTAATGACAGCATGCAGCATGAGACATATCGTATATTCCCTGCTCAAAGAAAAGAGAAACTGGATAGATTTCTTCTCAATTTTATAATGTTCCGATAATTTCATTCTGGTAAACCTCCTATTCAATTGCCGCTTGCGGCAATTTGTTCCGCCTCTGCACTCCAGTGTTCATAATCTTCCTTATACCAGCAGCTCTGCATTTCATACAGTCTGCTGTATTCGCCGCCCAGGGCAATGAGTTCGCTGTGGTTTCCCTCCTCCTCGATCCTCCCGTCTTTCATATACAGAATTCTGTCACAGAATTGGGTGGAAGCCAGCCTGTGGGAGATAAACAGGGATGTTTTCTCTCTGGTCAGATCCCGGTACTGCAGGTAAAGCCTGCTCTCCGCAATGGGATCCAGAGCCGCCGTAGGCTCATCCAGAACCAGCACCGGCGCATCCTTATAGAGCGCCCTGGCAAACATCAGCTTCTGCAGTTCTCCGCCCGACAGTTCTGTGCCGTCCCGATTGACCTGTTTATCCAGCCTGGTGTGTATCCCCCGGGGCAGGGCATCGATTTTTTCGCCCAGCCCCGCCATCCGTATACACCGCTCCGCCCGCTCCTCGTCACATTCGCCGCCTATTTTCCCGGAAACGGTTTCCGCCAGGGAGAAAAAGGAGACCGCCGTCTCCTGAAAGGCAGGCGCAAAAAGACGGTAATAGTCCCTGCTTGCGAATTTTCGGACCGACACGCCGTTTATTCTGATATCACCGCCTGTGGGCTCGTAAAGTCCGCACAAAAGCTTGACCAGCGTCGTCTTGCCCGCGCCGTTAAGTCCCACGAGAGCCACCTTTTCCCCTGCTCTCAGGGTAAAACAGATATCCCGCAGAGTATCGTTTTCCGCGCCGTCGTACCGAAAAGAGACATGATCGAAAGTAATCTCCGGAGCCGCTCCCAGGTGCAATGTCACGTCCGCCTCCCCCGCTTTGTCCCGCTCCTGCAGATCCTGAAATTCCCGGAAATCACAGAGAACCAGACTGGACGAATGGATACGGTTCCAACTGTCCATAATGCCGCCGATAAAGTTTGCAAACATGGAGATTGCGGAAAAATACAGGACAAATTTATCCACTGTGATTTCCCCGCCCAGAGTCATCGCAATCAGAATGGCATAGGCCGCGCCGTCACGCAGCAGGATCACAAACAGATCGGCGATCCGGGAAAAAAAACTCCGCCACATCTGCCGTCTGTCCCAGACGACTCGCTGCCGCGAAAGGCTGCGGAAAGCATCTCTGAACCACTCCGCCATCCCGTAGATCCGGATATCCTTGGCGGCCGCGAAGTCGGACGTCTTTGTCTGGATATATCCCAGCCTGGTATCAATCTCCGTCCACTTGTCACGATGACCGTATTCCCACTTTTGATACGCCCGGGCGCACAGCCAGTTTACAACGGGCGCCACCGTCAAAATCGGCACCAGGAGCGGACTGACAGCGGAAATAACCGTACCAAACAGGCAGTAACTGATCACATTTTTTACCAGTTTCATGCTCTGCATGGGCATGTCGAATATGTGCTGGACACCGTTCCACGTTTCCATGGCTTTCTCGGCGCGCTGGCACAGATCCCGGTTTTCCTTTTTCTCATAATCCTGAAAGAAACAACTCATGGACTTTTGATAGTTCTCCGCAGCTCTTACAAACCGATATTTCATGAGAGTGGTCTGAGACAGCGTACCCGTAAACTTGCGCAGCACTTCTATGACAGCCATCAGCGCAATCAGCCCTCCTACTCTGCGGGCAGCGTGCGCAAAGTCCCCCTGGCCCGTCACCTCCGCCACCACTAAAGACGGCAGGTAAATACCGGTGTAAGTCAGAAAAATTTCCAGAGGCACATCCAGCGCCATCAGCACAAAGGCCGCGGGCGCATACCGAAAGATGCCCTGAAAACTCCAGAGCGCATTGCTCCACACAGATTTGTACGGTCTTTTCTTCGGTTTCTTTTTCTTTTTCTTTTTCAACACAACTCACTCCTCTCATCTTTATGCCGTTCTTTCACGTCCGGCATTGCATGAGAAAATAGTAACACATAAACTGCGGCGAAAAAAAAACGTGCACAAACCGCTCCTGTCAGTGCACGAATTGCAGATCCCGCTTCCCATTTCCCACATTTTTTACTATTCCACAGTTTTCGGTCTTCCACAGTTTTCACTCTTCCACCGCGGGAACAAGAAATTCAGACGTAAATGCCCCCTCCTCGCTGTTATACTTACACCAGCCGTCGTGTTCCCGCAGGATCGCCTCCACACGGCGCAGTCCGAACCCATGAAATCCTCTCTTATGGGAGGCAAACAGGCTTCCCTTTTTCTGTTCTTTCTGTCCAGCAGAATTGAGCATGGAAAAATACAGCATTTTCCCTTTCATCCCCATAAAAATCCGGATAAACCGCTGCCCTTCGGCGGCGGCGCAGGCCTCTATCGCATTGTCCAGGAGATTTCCCACAAGAATGCTGAGTTCCAGATCGGTAAGCAGCAGATTGTCAGGCACATTGGCCTTGACCGTGACCGCGATCCCCGCCGCCTTTGCCTGGGCGAGTTTGGCGGACAAAATAGCGTCCAGGGAGATGTTTCCCGTCTTCAGAACCGTGTCCACATTCATAAGCTGACTGTCAAGCTGCTCAATATAGGCGATGGCCCGCTCCAGTTCCCCCGCCTCCAGCTGTCCTTTCAGCGTCTGCAGATGATTGTGAAAATCGTGTTTATACCCCCGCATTTCTTTATAAATACTCTGCACCTCGCCTAAGTGTCTCCTGGACTGGCCTGTCTGATACTCCGCAAGTTTTAAATAGGTCTTCTTTCTCATTCCGTTCTTTCCTCAATAATTCCTGATAAAGGCACGATTGATATCATCATATTTGCCTCTGGCCAGCGGAAGCTGCGTTTTCCCCTCCAGAGTAACCGATGTCCGCGTTATTTTGGTAATATACTGCAGCGAGACGAGATAAGAGCGGTGCACACGGTAAAATCCGCCGCTGAGCCTGTTCTCAAAGGAGGAAATACTCTCCTTGATTCTGTACTGCCCCTCTTTTGTATGAATTTCCACATAGTGCAGAAAAGATTCCACATACAGGATTTCCCTCTCATACAGTCTGACCGTCTCCCCCTCACAGGTAATCACAAGGGAGGGCGGCTCCGCAGCCAGTCTCTCTGCCGCCTTGGAGAGAACCTGCATAAGTTTTTCCCCAGCTATCGGCTTGACCAGATAATGCAGGGCGTCCACCTCATATCCCTCACCGATAAATTCAAAGTGAGAAGTGATAAATATAATCTCTGCGCGGCTGCCGTCTCTGCGGATGTGTTTTGCAAGTTCAATGCCTGAGATTTTTTCCATCTCCACATCCAGCAGGAGGATATCATAAGTCCTGTCCTCCTCATATTCAAAGAGGAAATCCTCCGCGCGGCAAAAGGAGCGCACCTCACATGCGCACCCTGTCATCCGTTCCCACTCCGAAACGATAGAACTGATATATTGAATCTGTTCCCGGTCATCATCGCAGACCGCAACCCGATACGCCACTTCCATGCTCCTCCTATGACATTATGCGCTCCTCTACATGAAACCTTTTATGTGCAACAATAGCGGAAGCCCTGTCTGTCGGGACTTCCGCCGTTATCTTTCGATGTTACCGCCCTGAAATTTACAGTTCCTTTGCCGTGCTTTCTTCCTCGTTCTCCTCCACATACTCTTCCAGAGTAACCGTCAGCACACCGTCGACCGCTTCCGCTTTGATCACAATAGGGAACGAAAATGTATTGACGAACTTCAGATCCTTACTGTTGCCGGAGATTGTGGCGTCCAGACCGCGGGGAGCATACTCCACCGGCAGAGAATGGTTGTAATGCTCTGTAGCGGGTATCCCGGCCAGAACCATTGCCACATAGAGAGTGGAGGACACCTGGCAGATGCCTCCTCCCATTCCGTCCACAAGCCTGCCGCCCTTAATTACCGGTCCCGGCACATAGCCGTTCGCACGGGTTCTGGGTAAAACTGTTTTATTGAACGAAAATTTCTCACCGGGCTGCAGAACGATATCGTTGATTCTGGATGCTGCCACCTCCACATTGGTCGCCCTCTGCTGTTCAGGGTCATAGGCGGAAACATAACTTCCCAGTTCCCCGCTCTCCTCTTCGGAGACGGCTGTCCGTCCCTCCTCTTTTCCCTGTTCCACCAAATGTCTGCAATATGCGCCGTAATCCGTCCCGAACAGTTCCAGCAGATCCTGATTGTATTTCATGTAATCGCGCAGGACAAATTCCCCATTGCCGGAGCGTCCCTCAAAAATGCCGGTCTGGACAAAATGTGCAAACAGCGCCTCCTCATCACGGCCAAACTCCTCCTGCAGATCCGCGTTTGTTTCATAATAATATTCGACGTCAAAGACAAGGTGGAAATTGTCATAATTCACCGCGCCCGCCTTCTTTCCTGCAGCCTGCACATTGACGGGAAGAGAAAGAACAATTGCCGCGCACAGTACCGCCGCCACCATCCTGTAACATTTTTTCATCGTATTTCTCATGTCTTTTTTCCTTTGTATATGTATTGTCAGGTTTCCTGTCCTTTCTATCTTCTACGATGCGGCAATGTTTGTCAAGAATACATTCTTTAATTTTTCATTAAAAAATATGTCCTTGCCAATCTGTATAAATATGGCACTTTGCTGAAAAAATGTCACTAATAGAAAACGGGGCAGGATGCAAGTATCAGCATACTATATGGCATACCGTCACATCTGCTGCAGGAGCGGTTTTTTCTTGACCTCTTTATGGGGTCTGGTATATAATATACTTGACAAGAGAGCCAATGGCTAGAGTACACCTAGCCGCCGGCAAGTTTCAGTGCAAAAAGTAGCGCCTTATCTTACCAGGACGAGGGCGCTACTTTTTGCGTCGTGCGTAAATAACAAGAGTGATCACGGCACAAAGCATAATTACAAATGTGAACAAGTCGCTGTATGTAACCATTGGCACCAGCCTCCTTTCTTTCGTCTGGCGGCTGACATAATCGCCCCATTGGCTCCCTGGGCAAGCATATTATATTTTCAAGGTGCATTCATCTGATAGCAAATGATATCAATTGCCTGCAGGTGATTTCAATGGATGTCAGTAGTTCTCATCTTCATGATATCTTCATCATGCTTTCCCTGGATGCTCCTGGGAAAGCATGAGCGGCTTTGATGTATTGTCAATCCTCTTTTGTAATCATGGAGATTGTTTTATTATCTCTGCGGTATTCTGGTATTTTTGTGAGTAATTCCACCTGCTCTATGGCTTTAACTTGACCGATAAGGTTTAATTTATCATATAGCGATATGTAATTACTGCGTTTTTCAATCGCCTCCATTTCTATATCTGCAACACCATTTCTATTTTGAATATCCGGAATATTGAAAATAAGATTTTCAATCATGTTTTTTAAATCTGCTTTTACAAGTTCATTTTGTACCTCTTGAGTTGTATCCTCAAGTAGAGTTGACCATGCAACCCCTAATGCCATAGCTATTTTTTGTATTGTTTCTATTTTGGGGTTCTGTTTTCCAAGTTCATATTTCCTTATGTTAGCCTCATCAATTCCACATTTTTTGCCTAATTGCTTTTGGGTAAGTCTTTTTTCCTTGCGAATTTTTTTTATATTTTCACCTATTGTCATATTTTCACCCGCCCTTTTAAATCAATATAACATATTTGACAAAAAATCAACAGGTTGAAAAAAATCTTTTCTCAACATAAAAAGGTTATGTGCAACCTGATATAGATATATTAACAGGTTAAGGACAACCTGTCAATGGCAAAAGAAAGGAAAATTCCCTGCTGACAAACAGTAATTTCTGGAGCAGGAAAAGGGTCTGCGGCTGATACCGCAGACCCTTTCCACTTGCGCCAGGCATACCCTGTCACTGCATCGCTCTGTCGGCGCATGCCCTGCAGCTTACTCCACCGACACTACCGTGTAGTCCTGTTCCTCCACGGCTTTGCGCAGCACATCGTCGGAAACCTCTCCGCCAAGGGTCACAACGGCCGTACCCTTTTCATGACTCACCACAGCCTCCGTCACCCCGGACAGCGCTTCCAGACATTTTTTCACCCGTGCCTCGCAGTGTCCGCACATCATTCCCTCAATCTTCATCGTCTTTACCATCGTTTTTTCCTCCTTTTTATGACAGTTTCTTTTTTTATCTCTTTTCGCATCATGGATGCGCAGCAGATTCAGTCTCAGTGCATTTGTCACCACACAGAAGCTGGACAGGCTCATGGCCGCTGCCCCGAACATAGGGCTCAATTCCCAGCCAAGCACCGGAATCCAGAGCCCGGCGGCCAGTGGAATGCCCACCACATTGTAAAAGAACGCCCAAAACAGGTTCTGGTGGATATTGCGCAGCGCGGCGCGGCTGAGACGAATGGCCGCAGGCACGTCGCTGAGTCGGCTCTTCATCAGCACCACATCCGCGGCGTCGATGGCGATATCCGTTCCCGCGCCGATGGCAATCCCGATGTCCGCCCGGGTCAGGGCCGGAGCGTCATTGATGCCGTCTCCCACCATAGCCACTTTGCCCTGCTTCTGCAGGGAGCGGATCACGCTCTCCTTGCCGTCCGGCAGTACGCCGGCAATCACCTCATCCACACCCGCCTGTCTGCCGATGGCCTCCGCCGTCTGCCTGTTGTCCCCCGTGAGCATGACCACACGGATTCCCATATTCTGCAGTTCCCTTACCGCCTGCGGGCTATCCTCTTTGATCACATCCGCTACGGCTATAATGCCCAGCAGTCTTCCCTCCTCCGCAAAAAAGAGGGGCGTTTTTCCTTCGGCTGCAAGATGCCCGGCCTGTTCCCGGATCTTCTCCGGAATCTGCGCCCGGCTGCCGATAAACTGGGCATTGCCCCCTGTCAGGGACACGCCGCCGACTGCCGCGGACAGGCCGTTTCCCGGCAGTGCCGCAAAGTCCGTGACTTCCAGTTCCCGCACGCCCCGCTCCCGCCCATAGGCAAGAACGGCTTTTGCCAGGGGATGCTCGCTCTTTCTCTCCAGTGCATAGGCGCAGGAGAGCAGTTTTTCCTCCGATATACCCCCGGCAGGTATCAGATCCGTCACTTTCGGTTCCCCGCTGGTGATAGTCCCGGTCTTATCCAGGGCAACGATCCCCATTTTCCCGGTCTCTTCCAGCGCCACCGCCGTCTTAAACATAATACCGTTTTTGGCTCCCACGCCATTGCCGACCATGATCGCCACCGGGGTCGCCAGCCCCAGCGCACAGGGACAGCTTATGACCAGCACGGAGATTCCTCTGGCAAGAGCGTAACCCACACTTGCACCGGCAATCAGCCATACTGCAATGGTCACAAGGGCAATGGCGATCACCGCCGGTACAAACACCCCTGATACCCGGTCCGCCACCTTGGCAATGGGGGCCTTGGTAGCCGCCGCATCGCTGACCATTCGTATGATCTGGGACAATGTCGTGTCTTCTCCCACCCTAGTCGCCTCGCACCTGATAAACCCGGACTGGTTCACCGTAGCCGCAGACACCTGGTCTCCAACCGTCTTGTCTGCCGGGATACTCTCTCCGGTGAGCGCCGCTTCATTTACCGCGGTACTTCCCTCCAGCACAATACCGTCCACCGGGATATGCTCCCCCGGACGCACCACAAAAATATCACCCTTTCTCACCTGCCCGATGGGAATTTCAGCCTCCGCATCCCCGCGCAGAACAGTAGCCGTCTCCGGCGCCAGATTCATCAGACCTTTCAGGGCATCCGTCGTCTTCCCCTTGGATCTGGCCTCCAGCATCTTTCCGACTGTGATCAATGCCAGAATCATAGCGGCCGACTCAAAATAAAACTCATCCATGCAGGACATGACGCTCTCCATGTCTCCCCGCATCTGCGCGTCCGTCATGACAAACAGGGCGCAGGTACTGTAGACAAACGCGGCCCCGGAGCCCAGCGCCACAAGCGTATCCATATTGGGCGCTCCGTGCAGCAGACTCTTACATCCGCTGACAAAAAATTTCTGATTGATCACCATGACGGCCATCGTCAAAAGCAGCTGCAGAAGCCCCATTGCCACATGGTTATGCTCCAGGAAACCGGGGACGGGCCAGTTCCACATCATATGTCCCATGGAAAAATACATAAGAACTGCCAGAAAACCCAAAGACGCCAGGAGCCGCCTTTTCAGAATCGGCGTATCACGGTCCCGCAGCATCTCCTCTATATCGGAGACGCTTCCTCCGCCTGCCTCCATCGGCATGCCGCCCGCCGCCGATTCATTTTCCCCCATAGCTCCCTTTTTCCTGGAAGCGCCGTACCCGGCATGTTCCACCGCCTGTATAATGGCCTGCTCGGATGCCGTCCCTTCCACTCCCATGGTGTTGGTGAGCAGGCTGACCGAGCAGGATGTGACTCCCTCCACCCTGGAAACCGCCTTTTCCACCCGCGCGCTGCACGCAGCGCAGCTCATTCCCGTTACATGATATTGCTCCATTGCGTTGTGTTCCTTTCCCTGCCTCCTAAATAACTGCCGTTTCTCACTTCATCAGCTTCTGCAGTGTATCCAGCAGTTCCTCCACCGTCTCTTCCCTGCCCTCCCGGATATCTCTGGTGACACAGGTTTTAATATGATTTGCCAGCAGCACCTTATTGAAACTGTTCAGCGCCGCGTTTACCGCGGCCACCTGCACCAGAATATCCGTGCAGTACACATCTTTCTCCACCATCCCCCTGATGCCGCGTATCTGGCCCTCTATCCGGTTCAGACGATGGATCAGATCCTTGTACTCCTTTTCCGTCCGCTCCTTTTTCTTATGACAACAGCATGTTTCTTTTTCTTCTTCCATATGCATCCCATCCCCCAGTTTTTGTGAAAGCGTATCTATCATCGTTTCATTTATTTCCATAGTCATCATTATATACCCCATGGGGGTATATTGCAAGTAAAAAATTTTCCACCTGTGCGGTTGCAATCCGAAAGTACATTTTGTATGCAATTTATTGTAATACAAATGTACTTTCGGATTAGCAACCCACTTCCAAATGAGCAAAACGCGGATGCGTAAGCAGACGCAGGAGCGCGTAAGCGCGGGTTTTGCGAATGTGGAAGTCGAGCTGGATGCTCTTTGGAGCATTCAGCC
>JAAVAG010000173.1 GCA_014804185.1 Lachnospiraceae bacterium | reverse complement strand
TTTCCCATAGTTCAGTATGACCTTTGTGCATCCCGCATACAAAATCTTTTTTACATCCTCCATGCGCTCTATATTTCCGGCACCATAGACTTCTGTATTAATCTCCGCACAAATCTCCCGAATAATATCAAGCGCCCTTGCATGTTCCTCATCCCCGTTGGACATATCGAACACAATCAGGGCATCCGCGCTGTTTTCACTGTAGTTTTTTGCCAGTCTGACAGGATCCGTTTCCACGACAGTCAGATCCGTAAGTCCCGCCACGGCATGCATCCGGTACAGATATATGCAGGGTATAAATTTCTTAACGTTCATCCTGATCCTCCTTATAAGCTTCCCTTGGTGCTGAGAACGCCGGATATCCGTGGGTCTTTGGATGTCGCATCGTCCAGCGCCCTGGCAAATGCTTTAAACAGTGCTTCAATCATATGATGGGCATTCATGCCGCTTAGCATTCTCATATGCAGATTCATACCTGCGCTGTAGGATACCGCATAAAAGAATTCGCGAACCAGTTCCGTGTCCAGGCCGCCCACCCTGTCAGTCTGAAACTCGCAGTCAAACACAAAATAAGGCCGCCCGCACAGATCCACCGCGCACAGAGCCAGAGCATCGTCCATGGGCAGGATGAAAAAGCCGTACCGCTTCATCCCCATTTTGTCGCCTATGGCCTCCCTGACGGCATTTCCCAGCACAATTCCCACATCCTCCACCGTGTGATGTCCGTCCACATGCAGATCCCCCTGCACCTCAACATCCAAATCAAAGAAACCGTGCTTTGCAAAACATACAAGCATATGATCCAGAAAACCGATGCCGGTATTGACATTACTTCTGCCCTCTCCGTCCAGGTTCAGATGCATTCTGATGTCTGTTTCCTGCGTTTTACGCACTATATCCGCACTCCTGCCCATGTCTGTCCTCCATGTCCTGTGATTTCTTCCATACCTCGGTTCTCTTCCTTTTCGTTTTGTTCCTACTCTTCAAATCTGACCCGAACGGAATTTGCATGGGCGAATAGTCCCTCGCTCTCCGCAAAAAGTTCAATATCCTTATGTACTTTCTCAAGAGCCTGTCTGGAATAAGATATAATACTGGTTCTCTTGATAAAGTCATCCACGTTCAGAGGAGAGAAAAACTTGGCCGTCCCGTTTGTGGGAAGAATATGATTGGGCCCGGCGAAATAATCCCCCAGCGGTTCAGAGGAATACTCTCCCAGGAAGATCGCTCCCGCATTTTTTATTTTTGTCATAATATCAAAAGGATTTTCCGTCAGGATTTCCAGGTGCTCGGACGCAATTTCATTCGCAGCTTCTATGGCGCTTTCCATATTTTCCGCAACCAATATATATCCGTAATTTTCCAGAGATGTCTCAATAATCCCGGCTCTGGGAAGTTTTCGGATAAACATCTCTGCCTGTTTTGATACATCCTCTGCCAGCCTGGCGGAGGTGGTGATCAGGATAGCGGACGCCAGTTCATCGTGTTCCGCCTGAGACAGCAGGTCCGCCGCCACGTAGCGCGGGTCGGCTGTCTCATCCGCCAGCACCAGAATCTCGCTGGGGCCTGCGATGGAATCTATGCTGACATGGCCGTATACCGCCTTTTTCGCAAGAGCCACGAAAATATTGCCCGGACCTGTGATCTTATCTACCTTAGGAACGGACTCCGTGCCAAACGCAAGAGCAGCGATGGCCTGGGCTCCGCCTATCCTGTAAATCTCGTCTACACCCGCAATATCGGCGGCGGCCAGCGTGCCGGGGTTGATTTTGCCTTCCCTGTTGCAGGGGGTTGTCATAACAATACGTTCCACCCCGGCTACTTTTGCCGGGATGACATTCATCAGAACGCTTGACGGATACGCGGCCTTTCCACCGGGAACATACACGCCTGCCCTGGAAATCGGGGTAAATTTCATGCCAAGTATGCTTCCGTCCGCTTTCGGCTCAAACCAGCTTGTCCGAAGCTGCTTTGTGTGATACGAGCGGATATTCTCCGCAGATTTTCGAATAACTTCGACCAGACCGGCATCCAGTTTTTGGTATGCCTCCTGTATTTCCTCCCTGGTCACTTTGATATTATCCGCATTCAGATCAAATTTATCAAATTTCTTTGTGTAGGCAAATACTGCCTGATCTCTGTCCTTTTTTACATTTTCCAGGATCTCCGAAACAACAGCCTCATATTCCCCGTAGTGATCGGGGCTTCGCTGCAAAAGCTTTTCCAAAACGTCTGTTTTCGTCTCTTCTGTCAGGGTTACAATTCTCATATCAGTCCTCCATTTTTAAGTGCGGAAATCAGTTCTCTGATCCGCGTGGTTTCCATCTGCATGCTTACCTGATTCACAATGATGCGGGCGGACAGGGGACAGATTTCCTCCAGCACCCGCAGCCCGTTTTCGTGCAGTGTGGAACCGGTCTCCACAATGTCCACAATCACATCCGACAGCCCTACCAGAGGACCGAGTTCTACGGAGCCGTTCAGCTTGATGATATCCACGGTCTGATGCTTTTTATTATAAAAGTAATCCTTGGCGATGCCCGGATATTTGCTTGCAACACGGATCCGTTCATGGTGTTTTAAAAGTTCCTCCGCATGCTCAGGGCCGCATACACACATGCGGCACCTGCCGAATCCCAGATCCAACACCTCATAAACTCTGCGGTTCTCTTCCATGATCGTGTCTTTTCCCACCACGCCCAGATCTGCCGCGCCGTATTCCACATAGGTAGGAACATCGGGGCCTTTGGCCAGAAAAAACTTCAGCTTTCGCTCCTCATTTACAAAAATCAGTTTCCTGGTATGCTTATCATTCATTTCCCTGCAGGTCACACCCAGCTTTCCCAGCAGTTCCATCGTCTGTTCCGCAAGTCTGCCTTTCGTCAGGGCAAACGTCAGATATCTCTCTTCACTCATTTTTACACCTGTAATCTATTCCACCTTGTGTCAGTCCTGGGCTTTTTCCAGAATCACCGGGATGCCCTGCTCCCGCAGGCGGCATGCCTCCCGCAGCGTCTGCTCATAGCACCCCTCCTGCCAGATGAGTTTTCTCTTCTCCTCCGGAATCTGAATCTTTACTTTTTGCCGGGACAATGCTTCCAGCAGATCGTCGATGACGATCATAAAGCCGATTGCCGGGGCCGTCTTTCCGAAGTGCTGAAGCAGCGCGTCATAGCGGCCGCCCCTGGCTACGGCATTGCCGATCCCATAGGCGTAACCCTTAAATATGATGCCGGTATAATATCTGTATTTGCTGAGCATTCCCAGATCAAAGGACACATATGCCTCACAGCCATACAGCTTCAGAACCTCATAAAGCCTCTCAAGGCGCCGGAGCGCCTGAAGAGATCGCTCATTGTGAACTTCCCTTGCCGCTGCCTCCAGAAATTCGATGCCGCCAAACATATCCGCGGTTTTCAGCAGAACTTCCCTGCGCGCATCCTCCACGTTTTTCTGCAGCAGCAGATCTTCCGCGGCAAACAGGTTTTTGGCCGAGATACACTCCCGCAGCTCCAGTTCCGTTTCCTCGTCCAGCCCTGCCTCCTCGCAAAGTCCCTTAAAATATTCCACCTGTCCGATGCTGATCTGGAATCGGGTCAGCCCTGTGCTTTTCAGTGCTTTGATGACCAGGCTGATCATCTCCGCATCCGCTTCCACAGACTCATCTCCGATCAGTTCGGCTCCCATCTGCGTTACCTCTTTCCATTTGCCCTGAAGTCCCAGCGTGTTTGTGAAAGTATTGCCAAGATAACTGAAGCGGATGGGAATATTTTCTTCCATAAAATATTTGGAGGCGCACCGCGCGATGGACGGCGTAAAATCCGGTCTTAAGACCAGTGTTTCCCCTTCCTTGTCAAAGAATTTATAGAGTTCTTTTGAGGCCGTTGTGCCGATCTCCCGGGAAAACACATCAAAATATTCAAAAGTAGGGGTCTGGATATCCTCAAATCCATAGAGCCTGACCTCATGTTGAAGCAGATGCTCCACCGCCAGCTTGCGCGCGTACTCCGCGCCGTAAATATCCCTGACTCCCTCCGGTGTATGCAAAAGTTTATGATTCATGTGCGATCCTCCAGATCTTTTTTCAGTATGTCCAGATAAGGAACCAGAATGCCTCCTTTTTGCGGAAGCAGGTATGCCGGGTTCAGTTCTTCATAGCGAAAGCTTTTTCTGCCGCCCTGCGCCGCTCTGTCCCAGAAAAAGCGCAGCATTTCATAAGGAAGATAATAAAAAATATTCCTGGCAGTATAATAGATCAGAAAAAACGCGACTCCGTCCTGCTTTTCAAAGGCCTCCATAAACTTCACCTGATGCTCATGTATATTCTGAAGGGCAAACGTATCGCTGGCGCATTCTTTGGCGTCAAAACAGACCGGAATGCCCTGCGCCACACCGATATAGTCCACTGTACTTTTCTGCTCAAAATATGCCAGAGTGATTTGATGGCGCTCCTTGTCTATCTTGATCGGGGTAATTGGCGTGGGAATTTTCTGTATCAGTGCCAGTCCGCCCTCACGATATTTCTCATTTGTGCGATTGATCAGATCTTCCAGGGTAGAGCCCCGCAGACCTCTGGAATTCCATGTAGCCACTTTCCTCTCCCATCTGCCCTCTGATAAATGACTTCATCCTATTATAATGAACTGCATCACATTTTTCAACTGTTTGTCCGTCATTTTCCGCTTTCCCTCATCAGCCTGGAATAAATTTCCGGCAGCGCGGCGGTGAAACTCCGGCCGCTCAAATTCTCCAGAGGCCCAGTAACGAACGGAAATGTAATGCGGCTGGCATACAGAAGCTGCCAGTGTACCCCGTATCTGCTGCGGTATAACTCGTTCCATGCCTCGTCTCCGTACTTGGGATCACCCAGAACCGGATGGCCTATGGCGGCAAGATGCGCACGGATCTGATGGGATTTACCCGTGATCAGTTCTACATCCAGACAGGTTCTGTCAGAAAATACCCGAACCGGCTCATAAACCGTCTCAATGACGGCCCCATTCTCCGCTTTTCCATCCGGAAACTCAGAAACCGTTACGCGGTTGGTGAGTTCATCTTTATGCAGGATCCCTCTGACGTGAGCCCCTTCACGGATCTCTCCCTTTACAAACGTCCGATAAAATTTTTTCACACAGCGCTCTCTGATCAGCCTGTTTAATTCGCGGCTGCCCGTCAGCGATTTCCCACACAGCACGATACCGCCGGTATTGCGGTCCAGCCGGTTGCACACCGAAGGTTTAAAGGTTTGAAGAGCCTGCTCCGTCAGCCTGCCCTCTTTCAGCAGATATCCGATCAGCCATTCATTCAGGGACAGATCCTCCGCGCCGGCTTTCTGCGAAAGGATTCCCGCCGGCTTGTTCAGAAAGATCACGTTATCATCCTCATACAGAATCTCAATTCCTTTCAGCTGACGGAAGGCACGCTCATACTCCCGGATCTGCTCCTGCTTTTTTTCTCCTCTGTTTTCCGGATCCGCGCCATCGGCCGGGCTGGGATTTCCCCTGAACTTCAGAAACGTCTCGTCCGAAAAAAAGACGGAGACCTGATCTCCGATCTGAAGCAGTTCCCCGCCTTCCGCCTTTTTACCGTTCAGGATAATATTCTTTTTCCGCAGCATTTTGTACAAAAATCCGCCGGATGCCGCCGGCAGAAACTTCCGCAGAAATTTATCAAATCTCTGTCCCGCCTCATTGGGACCTATCTGAAATGACTGCATATCTTTCCTCCGTCACAGCGCGATGCTGAGCAATGTCTTCTTCACCGCCGCATTCAGCGTTTTATCGTCCTCCAGTTCCCTCAGCTGATCCAGACGGGCGGTGTATTTGTCCAGATCCCGGAAAATCTTAAACGAGATATTTTTCGTCCCGTCCAGCGCAAGCGTATCGCTCAGATGCCTGATACAGGCATTCTCGTCCATCTTCTCCTGGCAGGTATAGCAGACTACCGTATTTCCCCGCAGTGCAATGTGAGAGATGTGATAATTTTTCTCATATGTGGTAAATACCATATCATAGAGCGTATCCAGTCCCTGGGAATGTTTCTCAATCTCCTCCGCCAGCTGCTCCGGAAAACTCCGAAAGCGCAGAAACATGATCATGCCGACCACGCTTTTGCAGGCGGGCAGACAGCCCAGCACCGCCACAATCGTCAGCAGATTCAGTTTTGATTTTGTGGTGATATACCCGGCCGCAAACAAAGAGAGCGATATGGTAAAATAAAGTATTGTGCGGAGGATCTCATACTTTTTCTGAGAGTTCAGGTAATTTTTCATGCCCTTATATTTGTCCGCACTGAATATGCGTATCAGGTTCATCTATATCTTCCTTCCGAATTTACTTTCAGTCTATATAACGGGTCACCGCCATAATTGCCCTGTGCGGAACAAGTCTGGTAAGTACATGAAATGCCTTGACAGGCAGACTGTACACGGACATATCTTTTTTCAGATACGAATCCCGCAGGGCCTTTTCCACCACCGGCTCCGGCTGCGCCATAGATCTTCGGTTTATCCCCAGATCTGTTCCGTATTGATCCGCCGTCTCAAAAAACTCCGTGTCCACCGGTCCGGGACACACCGCCGTCACATAGATACTCCGGTAGCGCAGTTCCTCGTTCAGCGCCCTGGAAAAGCGAAGCACATAAGCTTTTGTGGCGGCATACACCGCAAAGCCGGCTCTGGGTATAAAGCCAGCGCTGGACGCCATATTGATAATACGGCTGTTTCTTCGCATATAGGGCAGGCACAGGCAGGTCAGCCGCGTCAGCGCCTCACAGTTTGTGGTGAGCATGCCGAGCTGTTCCTCCAGATCCAGATCCTCCACGGCCCCCATAAGACCGTATCCCGCGCTGTTGACAAGCATA
>JAAVAG010000172.1 GCA_014804185.1 Lachnospiraceae bacterium | reverse complement strand
TGCCGGGGGATACGGTGGAAACGCCCATCTGGGACTCTTACAAACAGATTGTGGAAAAGGCGGATCAGCGCGGAGAAAATGCCATCGGGCAGATAGAGCGCTTTGCCTTTTATGAACAGGCGCGCAGCGCCTATGCCATCGTTGCTACGGGAGAGGGCGCGCTCTACGCCAATGTGATGCTGCAAAAGGGAGTCATATAAGCCGGAGGACAACATTATGTACGATATGAGAGAGTATTTGGAGCGGATAGATGAGGTGGCTGCCCGCGGACCGTATAAGCCGGCCTGGGAGTCTTTGTCAAAATATCAGGCGCCGGAGTGGTATCGGAACGCCAAATTTGGTATATTTATACATTGGGGAGTTTACAGCGTGCCGGCGTTTGGCAGTGAATGGTATTCCCGGAATATGTATGTCCAAGGCTCGACGGAGTACGAGCATCACAGAAAGACCTACGGAAACCATACGGAATTCGGATATAAGGACTTTATTCCCATGTTCCGGGCGGAAAAGTTTGATCCGGACGAGTGGGCGGAGTTGTTTGCGCAGGCGGGCGCAAAATATGTGATTCCCGTGGCGGAGCATCATGACGGTTTTCAGATGTACAAGAGTGAGATTTCACATTGGAATGCCTTTGAAATGGGACCGAAGAGAGATGTTCTGGGAGAACTGAAAGCAAGCTGCGAAAGGAAGAAAATGGCCGTGGGGGCTTCTTCCCACCGGGTGGAGCACTGGTTTTTCATGGGACACGGCAAGGAGTTTGAAAGCGATATCAAAGAGCCGCTGCAGAGAGGGGATCTGTACTGGCCGTCCATGCCGGAGCGGGAGCATTTCGACCTGTTCAGTGAGCCTGCTCCCACGGAGGAATTTCTGCAGGACTGGCTGGTGCGCACATGTGAACTGGTGGATCAATACCGTCCGAAAGTGATTTATTTTGACTGGTGGATACAGCACAGCGCGGTAAGACCCTATCTGAAAAAGTTTGCGGCATATTATTACAATCGTGCTGCGGAATGGGGGAGCGACGCGGTTATCAATTATAAGCATGATGCGTTTCTGTTTGGCAGCGCCGTGCCGGATGTGGAGAGGGGACAGTTTGCGGAGGTAAAACCGTACTTCTGGCAGACGGACACGTCCATTGCCCTGAACTCCTGGGGCTATACGGAAAATAATCACTACCGCCCGGCGGAGGATATTCTCTGTGATCTGGTGGACATTGTCAGCAAAAACGGATGCCTGCTGCTCAATGTAGGCCCTAAGGCGGACGGCAGTATCGCTGAGGAGGACAGGGAAGTGCTGCTTGCCATTGGGGACTGGCTGCGGGTCAATGGAGAGGCTATTTACGGATCCGGCGTCTGGCGCAGGTACGGAGAGGGACCCACACAGATCGTGGAGGGACAGTTTTCCGACGGAATCAAAAAGAATTTTACTTCTCAGGATTTCCGGTTTACCACAGCGGGAGGCTGGCTGTACGCCATTGCTTTGAAGTGCAGCGAGAGCGGTGAGTACTGTATCCGGTCGCTGGGAATACAGGATGCTTCCAGACAGGCGAACTTTCATGGAATCATTGCGGATGTGCAGGCGCTTGGATGTGAGGAAACGCCGGAGTGGAGCCGCAGTGAGGAGGGACTGCTGATCCGCAGCGCCATGCGGAGCAAAAATCCCATTGTCTTTAAGATTAAAGTGGAGTAGAGTGGAAGATGTGCGGGAGGCGGAAACGGTTACTGACAGTTCTATTCTGGATATATGTGGCGGTCGTGCTGCGCATCACGGTGCTGCGCAGCGGGTTTGCCGCAGGAGGACTGCTGCAGAACGGTCATCTGAATCTGAGATTGTTTGTGGAATATATCCCGCTTATCAGGCAGGGAAACTGGTTTCGTTTTATTTATCTGTTTGTGGGAAATATCATATGGTTTGTCCCGTTTGGCGCATATCTGAAATATATGCGGGAGGAAAGGAAACTTTGGAACATCGTACTGTACGGATTTCTGTTTTCTCTGTTGATCGAGACGCTGCAGTACATTTTCGGCGTGGGATATTCCGAATTGGATGACCTCGTGCTGAATACTTTTGGCGTATGGGCGGGAGCGGCTGCTGTGGCGAGATGGAGAAAGGCTATTGCAAAATGATTCGGTTATTGATAAAATCAATTATAGCATCAATTCCAAAACAAGGGAGAAATCGGAAAGGCGGATTTGCTATGATATATAAGAAGAGGATCAGAGGTCTTGTTCTGGCGGCGGGACTGATGGCAGCGACGGTAATTTTGGGAGGCTGCGGTGACGACAGCCACGGGCTCAGCGCAAAAGATCCTCAGACGATCACCATATGGCATTATTACAACGGAGCACAGGCCATTGCCTTTGACAGGCTGGTGGATGAGTTTAACACTACGGCAGGCAAAGAAAAAGGGATCCGGGTGGAGGCGGAGAGCAAAAACAGTGTCAACGAACTGTATCAGGCGCTGGATGATTCGGTCAGTCAGAGAGCGGGAGCGGAGGAAGTGCCGGATATCTTCCAGGCATATCTGGACAATGCGGTTATGTTGGATGAGAAAGGAATTCTGCTTGATCTTGGAAAATATGTGACCGAAGAGGAGCAGGCCGAATATGTGGATTCCTACGTGCAGGAGGGATATTTCGGACAGGACGGCGGGTGGAAACTGTTTCCGGTTGCCAAGAGCACGGAGATTATGATTCTGAATAAGACGGACTGGGATGAATTTACAGCCGATGTGGGTGATGTAACAACAGAAGATCTGTCCACCATGGAGGGACTGACGGCTGTGGCGGAAAAATATTATAACTGGAGCGGTGGGGAAAGTTTCTTTGGCAGGGATGCTTTCGCCAATTATATGTTTGTGGGAAGCGCTCAGCTGGGGCAGGAAATCTACACCGTGGAAGACGGAAAGGCAGAGCTTCATTTTGAGAAAGATGTAACCAGGAAATTGTGGGATAATTATTATGTGCCCTATGTGAAAGGGTACTTTAAGCATGTGGGAAGATACCGTACCGACGACATTAAGCTGGGAGAAATCATTGCCCAGATATGTTCTACTTCCAGCGCTGCCTATTTTCCGAAAGAGGTGACGAAAGACGGGGAGACATATGCCATCGACTATCTGGTGCTTCCAGTGCCGAAGTTTGCGGACGGTGACGGTTATATCGTTCAGCAGGGAGCCAGCATGGCGGTGACACAGTCCACGGAGAGGCGCGAATATGCCAGCGTGGTATTCCTGCGCTGGCTCACAGAGACGGACAGAAATATGGATTTTGCGCTTCAGTCCGGCTATCTGCCTGTGAAAAAGGAGGCAAACAGCAGTGTGCGGCTTCGGGAA
Organism: Lachnospiraceae bacterium; assembly: GCA_014804185.1. GTDB lineage: Bacteria > Bacillota > Clostridia > Lachnospirales > Lachnospiraceae > Acetatifactor. The sequence goes on along the minus strand of JAAVAG010000172.1, from coordinate 4,374 downwards.
TATCAGGAGGCGTCCGGGCGCTTTGAGGAGGGACTGGAGGCGGATATTCTGCGCTGCTCGTTTGAGGAACTGGAAAAAAATACACCATACACTACCGCCGGTTTTGAAGGGGCATCTGCGCTGAGGACGCTGCTGGCAGGTTCTATGATAGATCAGGCCATGGCGGACCGGGAGACGCTGCTGAATGCGCCTTCGGAAGAAGCAGAAGGACTGCTTAAGCAGTATCTGAGCGACGAATATTTTGATCAGTGGTACGATCTGGCGCGGTCACAAATGGAGGACATTTGCGGCCAGTAACAGAAATCTCTGACAGGGCGGGACGGAAATTATGAAGAGAGCGGGAAAGAGAAAACTGAAGAGCATGATCATGAGTACGATCACCTTTGCCGTTGTGCTGCAGATGATTACGTTCATTGCCATCATTGCCCTGACGGATACACCCGGTAAGCTGGATGACAGCACGGAAAAAATTTTACAAAATATGGTGGTAACCAGAAGCGACGAACTGGAAAGCCTGCTGTTGTCGTGGGCGGATCTGAGTGGTTATGAGAGCGATGTCAGCGGGCTGCTGGATGAATATGTGCAGGCGGCCGGCGGAGCGTCCGCCGGGCGGCTTTTTCAGAATGAATCGATTCGCAGGGCTTTTCTGAGCGATTGTTTTCCGCTGGTGCTGGAGGCGCTCAGGGCGCGGAATGTGACGGACTGCTTTATCATTCTGGAAAACGGGACCGCGAGCCATGAAGCCCTTTTTCTGCGGGATATCAATCCGGATGAGGATTCTCATGAGAATACGGATGTAACAGTTCTGGCGGGAACCAGCCAGAGTATGTTTCAGGCAGGGATGACACTGGACAGTCTCTGGTCGGAGAAACTTACGCTTACCGAGGAAGGGGAGGAATTGTATCAGAAGAGCCTGGAAGCAGGCCGTGCATATGCGGGTGAGGAAGCCAGGTACCTGGGACATTTCAGCGGAGCATTGCGGCTGAAAAATAATGATGTGGAAATGATTACATACATGATGCCCATCAAAAACGGATGGAATGACTGTATCGGTGTGATCGGCATAGGAATCAGCGTGGATCGTCTGCGCAAATGTCTGGACAGCAGGGAGATCGGTATTGACAGCGAGGCAAGTTATTGTGTGGGGATACGCGGTGAGGACGGGAACGCGCAGGTGGTCGTTGTTCAGGGAGGAGGTTTCCGGTCGGTTTTCCCTTCCGGATCCTGTCTGGAACTGCCTGGAGATTCCAAAGAAGGGGGATTGTGGCAGATTAGCGAGGCGGACGCAAGTGTCTATGTGTCGCCCATGCGCCTGTATGATTCCAATACCCCTTTTGAAAGTGAACGCTGGTTTTTGGGAGGGATTGTACGAAATGCCACTCTGCATGCATATTCGGGAAGCCTGGTGACCACTTTGGTTTTGGCCTTTACCGTATCCGTGGTCTTCGGTATCTGGTGCGCATTTATGCTCACAGGACGGATGACAAAGCCCCTGCGTGTGCTGATGAAAGGAGTGGAGAGCATTTCTTTTGGGCACGTGCAGCTGCCCCGCACAAATCTCTATGAGTTTGACGGCCTGGCGGAGGTTGTGGAGAAACAGAGCGAGAAAGTAATCCGGGAGGGGCTGCGGCTCGCGGATATTATTCATATGTCCAATTTGTCCATGGGAATTATTGAGTATGACAAAGAAGCGGATCGGGTGTTTTTTGCGGGAAAGCTGGCGGAAATGTTCGGATTCCCGCAGGAGATGCGCGGAGAAAACTATATGGGGAGAGAGGACGCCGAACGGCTGATAGAGCCGGTGAGGCGGCGCATGAAGAAAGAGGAGGAAGAAAACGATATTTATCTGCTGCCACAGGCGGACGGCGAAGAAATTTATGTCAGTCTGATGCGGAAGGATACGGAAAAAGAGACGATCTGCATTTTTCAGAATGTGACGGATTCCGTGAACGAGAAAAAGAAAATCCGGCATGAGATGGACTATGATCCGTTGACGAATCTGTACAACAGAAGTGCGTTTCGCCGTGTTGTGGCCCGCCTTATGGAAAACGGTCAGGCGAATCCGGGAATTATGGCTGTCTGGGATCTGGATAATTTAAAATATGTCAATGACAGCTATGGACATGAGATGGGAGATCAGTATATCTGTCTGATGGCGGAGGCCCTGAGTCAGCATGGAGGCCAATGCTTTTATTCCTCCAGAAGATCCGGCGATGAGTTTATGGCATTTTTCTGGGGAGCGGACGAGGAGACTCTGCGGCAGGAGGTATTTGAACTGCATAAGAATTTTGCACGGCATAAACTCAGCGTCGCGGATAAGGGACAGATGATTTTATCCGCTTCGGGCGGTATCGCCGTTTACGGCAGAGACGGAGATTCTTACGACGAACTGGCCAGAAGCGCTGATTTTGCGCAATATGAGAGCAAGAGAAAAGCCCGGGGAGGCATAACGGAATTCAGCTGGGAGAGTTATAACAGAGATAATATTCTGATGAAAGGTGTGGGAGAACTAAATCGCATTTTGCGGGTCAATGCGGTTCGCTATGCGTACCAGCCGATTGTTTCCGTGACGGACGGTTCGGTATACGGCTATGAAGCGCTGATCCGGCCCGAGTCCGATATGATAACCGGTGCGGCGGAACTGCTTCGCCTGGCGGAGAGCCAGTCCAAACTCGGGCAGGTGGAAAAGCTTACCTGGAACTGCACTCTGCAGGATTTCTTTGAAGTGCAGAAGCTTCCTGAGCATATCTGCCTGTTCCTCAATTCCATTCCCGGTCAGTGTCTGAGCCAGGGAGACTTTGAGATTCTGGAGAAACGATATGGGCAAAAATTGAGCAGAGTTGTGGTGGAGCTGACAGAGAACACCAGAGTTGAAAAAGAGATTGAGGATCAGAAGAGCAGGTTCTGCAGGAAGAACGATATGAAGATCGCGCTGGATGACTTTGGCGTAGGTTACAGCAACAGCGACGTAATGATGAACAGGAGCCTTGATTTTGTAAAAATTAACGGCGGCATTATCAATGGTATTCATACAGACATTACTGCGCAGGAGTATCTGCGCGGGATTATTACATACTGCCACAGCAACGGGCTTCGCGTGGTTGCGGAGGGAATCGAAAACGATGACGAACTGAAGAAAGTCATCGAACTGGGAGTGGATTATGTACAGGGACTTTATTTCGGCAAACCGGAATATTGCCCCAGCAGGACGGATTATGCCGAAAAGCTGCCATAAAATTTAAAACCCCGCCTTTTTAGGGCGGGGTTTTAAAATATGCAGAATCCTGTTGAACCATGTCCGGAAAAGGGTTATAATCGTACATATATTGTCGCTGTTTTGATATATCGGCAAACGTCTTTTGACGTAGTCAGACAGAATATACGGGTGGGGAGAAAACATGTTTTGTGCGAAATGTGGAAGTGAATTAAAACCAGGCGCAAATTTTTGCGCCAAATGCGGAACCCGCGTGGAGCAGGCGGGACAGGCAGAGAAACCGGGACAGGCAGAAAAACCGAGTGAAAAATTGGGCCAGCCGGGAGCGCAGGCCGCTATTGTAAAACCGGAGGGAATACCTGCGTCTCCGGTGCTGAGGCCTAAAAAGAAATTGCCCAAAGTCGTGATGATAACGGGAATTGTCGTGGCAGCGCTGACCGTGCTGGTTATCTCTTTCGTCGCCCTGGGCGGCGTGGATAAGCTGAAAGTGATGGGACAGTTAAACACGGGCAACAGATATCTGGATGATATGGAATACGAAGAAGCCATTGTGGCATTTCAGGAGGCCATCGCCATAGAGCCGAAAGAGGAAAAGGCCTATATCGGACTGGCGGACGCCTATATGGGACTGGGCGATTATGAGTCCGCTGTGGAAGCGCTGGAAAGCGGCCTGGAAGCTACGGATTCCGCGGAGGCTCTGGCAGCGCATTATGAAGAGGTTATTTCCAGATGGGATGAGGTTGAACCGAGATTTTATGGGACGATCCATATGGTGGACGCCTATGGAGCGGTAAGCGATACCGGAATTGCGGGCGCATATATAAACGTGACGGACAGGTCGGGGAATACGGTTTCATATTACACGGATCAGGCAGGCGTCTATGAGACTGGTCATATGGCTCCCGGCACATATACCGTATGCTATGGGGCGGACGGCTACATAGAATATGCGGAAGAAATGAACCTGACCGGAGGAAATCATGAGCGCAGTGTGAACCTGGAACAAAACCGGAAACTCAGCGGATATATCTATGCGGTGGATACGGATCTGGATGATACGAATAATACGGGGATCGCAGACGCATATATCTATGTGATGGAGCCGTCGGGCAATTCCTATACTTACCGCTCGGATGCGGCAGGCTATTATGAATCGGAAC
>JAAVAG010000171.1 GCA_014804185.1 Lachnospiraceae bacterium | reverse complement strand
TAATCCTGAAGTTTCTTCTCCTGATTTTTGATTTCTGTGGTGTAGTTGTCATACTCAATCTGCATAGCCTTATCGTCATAGACGGTAAACGCGCTGCTGAGTTCGGTTCCTTTCATAAGATCGCCCAGCTTGTTGTACAGATTCTTGGAAAGGTTGGTGAAAAAGTCTATCACCTTATCCGGATCCGTGGCAATCATGGACCTGAGCTTGTCGGCATTACCCGATACGCTGGGATCATCCGGATTTCCTGCGATGTGATACGCGTTCCGCTCATTTTCAGGAGCCGTAAAATATCCAAGCGTCTCTATACCGAAATCGGACAGGTACATCTTGCTGCCGTCGCTCATCTGCACTCCGCCGGCCATAATCATCCTCATGGCGGAAGAAACGTTGCTCAGTGTGGAATCGCCTTTCAGTATGGAGTCCTTGATCTTCTGCTCCCACTTTTCAATGGCGCTCTCGGACATCTCCGCTTTCTCGTCCTCTGTCAGCGGCTCATACCCCTTGGCCGTGTCCGCATTGTACAGCTTATCCATCTCATTGATCAGTTCGTTGTACTTCGTAATGAAGTTTTTGATCATGTCATAGATGCCGTCTGTGTCGTCCTGGGTGGTGAGAGTCACTTCCTCGCCCTCTTTGGTGGCAGCACTTACGGTCAGGGTCAGTCCGTTGATCTCAAAAGTATTGCTGTTGCTGGTGTACTCGGCGCCGTTCAGGTAAATAAGCGCATCCTGACCATCCGTTTTATTTCCCGTCAGAGCACTCTTATTGTCTTCCACATGCTGTGCGGTCTGTCCGATCCGGTTAATCATATTGGTGAGATCGTTTCTGACCTCTGTCTCCAGGGTTTCCGTGGCATGGTATTTACCGTTCTCATCCACGGTAAAATATCTGGAATTATCCTCCATGTCACTGGCATAACGATCCAGATCATCCCTGTAGTTTACCAGATCTGTCTGATCCTCGGAGGACAACTTGTAATAAGCATCTGATTTCATAAAGTCAGACACTTTCTCCGCCAGCTGAACTGCATCCATATTCTCCAGTTCTTCCGCTTTTCCCACGCCCATGGAAGCCAGCTTGGTTCTCATATCCGCCAGCTTGCCCTCCATCTCTGTCTGGGACTTCTGAATCTGGGACAGCCGGGAAGCTACTGTGTTCTTAACCTCTCTATCGAACTCTCCTGGCTCGCGTGCCTCCAGTCCTGCAACACCTCCAGCATATTTGACCATATCATTATACACGCCGATGCCCAGTCCGGCCAGAGCGTCCACACCCGCATTATCCAGTCCCGCCAGCAGGAAATTGCCGTCTGCTCCCGAAGTCTTGCTGCTGACATAGAATCTCTGATTCTTCTCGTCAAAGGAAGCGTTCACCCCGGCCTTGCGCAGATCCGACAGCAGGTTGTCGATGGTGGTATCTTTGGTAATCTCGATCTCGCTCATGGATCCGCCCGCCATCACCGCGATGGAGGCTTTGCCGTCGTCTCCAAACCGAATCCCCATCTCGTCCATGGTGGTATCGCCGGTATAATCCATGTTCCCGCCGCCCACTTTGCTGCCGGTCAGATATCCGTTGGAAGCCAGCCTATCCACTTTCAGCGACTGCACGCTGTTCATGGCGTTGGCGCCGGTGATCACGCTGACCACGCTGCTGTTGGAGACCTTTGTGGTCTTCTTTGCGTAGGTGCTGCTGAAACGCAGATCGCTCAGAGTCTGTGTGTACAGACTGTATATTTTTGTGTTCAGTTCTTTCCAGGCGTCCTGTTTCCAGGACAGTTTGGTCTGCGCTTTCTTTGTATTGTCTACTTTTGTCTGTCTTACCGCTACCAATTCCTTAATGACGCTCTCGGTATCCATACCGGACATCAATCCAGTCAAACGCATTGCCATAGCTTTTCTCTCCTATTCTCGCCTATCTTCTCTCATCAATCAGGATACCGGCCAGTTCCCACACCTTGGCGATCATGTCAAGGGTCTTCTCCGGCGGAAGCTCCTTGATCACTTCCTTCGTATCCTTATCTACAATCTTGATCGTCACCCTGTGCGTGTCGTCGTGGATTCCAAACACGGCCTCGGCATTGGACAGCTTCTTATTCAGCTGTTCCACCGCTTTCTTGATCTGCTCATTGCTCATCTGCTGGCCGGAATTCTGCTGGTTGTTTTTCTCGGACTCAGACTTGCCTTTCTGGGACGCATTTTCCACTACCGCAGTGCTTTCGTCCACTCTGACATTCTCGGGCACCTTATTGTTGTCGGTATACTCCGCCGGCTGTTTTGCCGCAGTCACTGCCGGTTTCGGCTGCACGGGCTGAGCCTGCACTGTCATTACACTTCCCAATGGTTCTATTGCCATTCTCTCCACCTCCATGTGATGTTTCCGGATCTTACTCCTTTTGTCCGGTCTGCTGTGATAATTTTGTAAACTCGAATCGTCTTTTTTGAGTTTCCTACTCTTTTTATCGGTTCGACACACTCGAAAGTTAATAGAAAAACCGGGCAAAAAAGAAATATTTTTCCCCGGCATTCTTACGTTGTCATTCAGTTGAGCAGATTTTTTAACGCTTCCAGCCCCTCTATGTTCGCCGCTTCCTTGTTGGCCTGCTGGATCTGGAGATATACTTCCTTTCTGTAGATCGGCACTTCCTTGGGTGCATTGATGCCTACCTTGACCTGGTCTCCCTTCACTTCCAATATGGAAATCTCAATATTGTTATTGATAACGATCGCTTCATTTTTCTTTCTGGATAACGCCAGCATCCCTATTCACCCGCTTTCTTTGCCTGTAATATTTCATAGACCGGAAATTTCACCTTATACTGTTCCCCGTCCACGATAACCTGGCAGCCCTTTCTGGTATCCGCATTGATGATCAGCGGCCCCTGCAGGTTCACGGACATCTTCGTCAGATCCGACGGCACCGTGACCGTCACCATAACCAGCATATTATTCGGATCTACCTCTCCCAGCGGTTTTAACAGTTCATCCTCCACTTCCGGATTGTACTCGGGCACCACAGCCAGCGGATCCATCACCGGCATGGCGAATCCGGGCTCTTCCAGCGACTGCAGCCAGTGTATTCCTGCGGCCTCGCCCCTCTCCTCGTCATGGAGCAGGGCAAAGCTTGTGAGATTCGGGAATCCTACGATCCCCCCCTGAAAGGTTATGATCTTCTCATCCTCTATCTCAATCTCTCCGAAATTCTTTGTACTCACTATCATATCGCTATTCTCCTTCCATGGATCCTGTGTCAGATAAAATTCATCAGTGTATTCTGCATAACTTTGCCTGATGCCAGCAGCGACGCGTTATAGGTAAGTCCCGCCGCCGTCAGGTTGATCATGATCTCGGCAATGTCTATATCCTCATTCTCGGATTTTAATGTTTCAAAGGTAATCTTCTGGCTGCTCAGCCTGGTCTCCACCAGCGCCAGTTTGGAACTTCTGGTGCCGCAGTTGGTCAGCGCCAGGTTGGTATCGTCCAGATAGCCCTGCATTCTGGTGATGCCACGCTCAAAAAGTTTCTGGGACTTATCTTTCAGCAGCGTCAGGGATTTTTTCGCGGCATCCAGCCTGGTCTTCAAAACCGCTCTGGCATCCGGATCCTTTTCCTTTTTGATCCTTTCCTCCAGATCATTTGCAACCTTTTCCATTTCCTGCACATCCTGCAGCGCTTTCACCAGATCGTCCACTTCCCTGCCAATCTGCGGGTCATAGCACTCGTCCGCGGTGGAGTTCACACGGACCGTCTGGTTGAATCCTATATCATATTCAATGGCCTGCTTTTCCAGATTGGCTCCGTCCAGATAGCTGGGATTATAGTTTTTGACCACATCCTGCCCGTTCACATTCTCGGTGGACACACAGGCGTAGTAATGCTCGGGACGCAGATCCCCTTTCAGCCACTGATCCTTTTCATAGGTGATCCGGATCTCGCCCTCGTTGACTGCAACCGTGGAATTATCGTCCGTCATTCCCATCATCTGCGCATACAGATCCTCTCCCAGAATGATCTCACCTGTCTCCGGGATGTAGAAAGCCTGATCTTTATTGGCGGGATCCGCCGCCAGTTCATAGGCGCTGGGCACGTCAAAGGAATGCACCGTCTGCATATTGCCGACGGTCGCGCCCGGTCCTCCGTCTGCCAGCACATTGCCGTCTACATCCGTGATGACGGGAGCCGCATTGGCGGAACAGGCGTTGTAGGCCAGACGGATGCGGTGCACCGTTACGGAAGAAATATCCGTATCTTCGAAATCATAGCTGTCGTAATTGGTCTCGTTGATATCCGCCAGATCCACGCTTACCTTACCACCCGTCGGAATACCTCCGGCACCCAGTTCATCTATTTCCTTGGTGGTCTTGACAAAGGTGACCTCATCAATAATGCTGTTATCCACCTGCTGCGTAATCTTATAGTTGATATCCTGCGCTTCCTGAAAACTCATAGGCACATCCGTACGGTATCCGGTAAACACATATCTGCCCGCATAGTCCGAGTCGCCCGTGCTGTAAACTTCGTCCCGCAGCGCTTTGAGCTGTTCCAGAATAATCTCTCTGTCTCCGCTTGTCAGGTCGCCGTTGGCTCCCTTTGTGCACTGCTTGATCATGTCGGTAAGGACAGCCGCGGTGTTTTTCAGCGCGCCTTCCGTCACTTCCAGCCAGCTTTTGGCATCCGGCACATTTTTGCTGTAATACTGCGTGATTTCCGTCACGCTGGTACGCAGGCTGAGGGCGCGGATCGCCACTACGGGATCCTCCGAGGGACGGCTGATCTTTTTCTGTGTGGACATCTGTGTACTCAGCTTATCCTGCAGTATTTTGTTTGTATTGATATTGTTCAGATTATTATTCTGCATAATCTTATTTGTTATTCTCATGCCTTACTCCTTTTCCTCATCAGACGCCCGTCTCCAGAATCAGCCTGTTATAAATCTCGCTGAGAGTCTGAATCATCCGCGATGCCAGATTGTATGCATTCTGATATTTCACCAGACTTACCGCCTCTTCGTCCTCGTCCACACCGGAGATGGAGATTCTCTGGGTGTCCACAGCACTGACGATATTGCGGTAATTGTCATAAAAAGTCTGGGCGTTGCCGGTATTTAACGCCACATCGGAGAGAATACGATCCAGAAATTCTCCGGCGTTCCCGCCCCGGTAACTCATCTTATCCTCATCCGTGGACAGTTGCTTCAGATCCCGAAGCAGATCATTTTGTTCCGCCCCGTCTCCCTGTGTCTTTTTGGTGGCCAGAAGATCAGGATCTTTCATCATCGCGTCATAGATGTCGAAATTTTTCGCCGTAAGCTTATAATAGCTGTCATCGTTCATGCCCACGGTGATGCTGCCGATTCCGTCCTCCGCCTGGCGGTCATAGCGGTAGCCGCCCTGTCCGCCCGGGAACTGGTACTGTTCGTCATCGGCGCCATGGCTGCCGGTAAACAGCATGGTTCCCTGCTCGCCCGAGGAAGTAAATCCGCCCACTAGTATGTCGTTAAATTTCTGGGCGTAGGTTCTGATCCATTCGTTCATCTGGTTCATATAATAAGGAATGCCCTGATAATCAATGCTGGCGCCAACGCTGGCCGCCTTGCCCGTTCTGTCAGTGCTGATATGCACACCCGCGGACATGACAAAAGTGTATGTGCAGGTCGGCTCCTGGGTCGTATCGTAAACCGGATCGCCGTTCCCATCCACCACCGGATTACCGTCCTCATCCACCGCCTGGGGATAAGTGCAGGTATAACTCCAGGAGTCATAGTTGAAAATCTGGTTTCCCAGATTAATCTTTCCTCCTGTGTCGGAAAGATTACATTTATTCAAATCCTTTAAAAAGGCGCTGTTTACCTTGACGGTAACGGTGTCATGATCCACTCCGTCTATGTTGACCGTATCCCTTCTCTCCACCACGCCGTTAAAGTTTTCCTTGTTATTGCCGTCCCTCATCTCGATCAGCCCCTGCAGTTCTCCGCCGATCTGGGAATTGTAAAGGTTAAAATCCTCCCCCGTATCCGTCCATTTGATGTCATACAGACCGTCAATATCCGACTGATTTACCTTTTCATTGTTCTTCCTGGCCACACATTCCATCTGCCGATAATTTTCGGTTTCCACCAGCATCTGGCCGCCCGCTATCCGCACAATAAAGCGGTTTCCTCCGGTCTGCATATCCGGATTATACGGATCCGTGATAGGAATCTCCTGAGTCTCGATATCGGTGATGGCCGAAAGCTGATCCAGCAGAAGCGTTCTCCTGTCCCGAAGTTCATTGGCCATAGATCCGTTCATCTCAATGACGTTGATCTGTTTGTTCAGCGACGCAATCTCACTTGACAGCGAGTTGATCTCATCGATCTTCAGTTTGATCTCCTGATTCACATCTTTCTGGATTTTCTCCAGATTGGCTGACATCCCCTTAAAATAAGACGTCAGGCTGTCCGCATAGCCGATAAACTGCAGTTTTTTATCCGAACTGCTGGGGTCATCCATCAGCGCCTGCAGTCCGTTGATCATCAATGTATTAAAAATAGCGGTAAATCCCTTGGTGGTCTTATCGTCATTGAAATAATTTTCCACCTGCTGCATATAGTACAGCTTCTTGTCATATTCGCCTTTCATGGTATTATTGGTCCAGAACTTCTTATCATAAAACTCATCCCGGATGCGTTCCACCGCCAGCGTATCCACTCCGGCTCCCGCGCAGCCGTATGTCTGGAACACTCTCAGCGCGTCACTGGCCTGCTGCACCACACGCTGCCTGCTGTACCCTTCCGTCTGCACATTGGCAATATTGTTGGAAGTGGTGTTCAGGGAAGCGTTGGCCGCCAGCAGTCCCGTATATGCAATATTTAATCCAAAAAACTGTGAAGGCATATCCCTCGCTCCTTTCTATCAGCCTGCCAGCGCGTTCAGCACATGCTCCAGCATCTCATCGATCACGTTGATATAACGGCTGGAAGCGTTAAATGCGTTCTGGAACTTGATCATGTTGGAAAGTTCCTCGTCCGTGGACACTCCGATCACCTGCTCCCT
>JAAVAG010000170.1 GCA_014804185.1 Lachnospiraceae bacterium | reverse complement strand
GGATGGATGAGAGATATGTACCGTATTCCAATCCCCGGCTCTATGAAAAATTAAACGGGATGCTGTTTGACAAGGCGGCCAACGTGGACGTTGCCTGCTATGAGAATGTGGAATTTTATGATACCTATACAAAAGCCGCATCCCAGGCTTACGACCGGGCGCTCTCTGTCCTGACGGATACCGCGGGGGTGTTTGCGTCTGCCTGTGCGTCAATCTATGTGGTGGCGACGATTTTTTCCATTCACTGGATCGCGGGCCTGTTTTCTTTTATGCCCATGATCGGAAATTTCTTTTTCAGTAAAGTGATCAACCGCATAGAGTATGAGAAAACCATGGAGGGAACGCCGCACATGCGACGGATCAACTATGTCAACCGCGTGCTGTATCTGCCCCGGTATGCCAAGGAGATCCGCATGACCAAAATCAAAAATGTGCTGGACGATACTTATGAGACGGCCTATGAGGGGCTTGCGGGCATTGTCAGAAAATACTGGAAACGGCTGTTCGGACTGGGGCTGATGAGAGGTGTGCTATGCTTTCCGCTGGTGTTTGAGGGAATGTGGCTGTTTGCGGCTTACTGCGCCATGGTGCCGGGAACTCTCCTGATCGGAGATTTTGTGGTGCTGGCAAATGCCATTGTCAGTACCACGTGGATGCTGACGGATCTGACGGGCAGTATTTCACAGACCTATCAGAACGGGCTTTATGCGAAAACGCTGAAAGATTTTCTGGCTTATGAGGCGAAGATCCCGGAGGACTGGGACGGACTGCCCGCGCCGGGAAAAGTGGAGACACTGGAACTTAGGGATGTGTCCTTCAGGTATCCGGCGCAGGAAAAAGAGGGGACATATGCGCTGCGGCATGTGAATTATACGTTTTACGCGGGCAGGCGCACAGCGCTGGTGGGGCATAACGGTTCCGGCAAGAGTACGCTGATCAAGCTGATGATGCGGCTTTACGACCCGACGGAAGGGGTCATTCTGTTAAATGGAGTGGATATCCGCAGGTTTAACCTGCAGGATTACCGCCGCCTGATCGGAACGACTTTTCAGGATTTTGAACTGTTTTCCATGAGCGTGCTGGAAAATGTAATTCTGGAAAAGCTGGAGACAAAGGAGCAGCGGGAGGCGGCGGTGGCGGCGTTACATAAAAGCGGCGCGTTGGAACAGATGGAGAAGCTGGATAAGGGCGTCGATACCATCCTGACGAGAGAGTTTGACGATGAAGGCGTCGTACTTTCCGGCGGGCAGGCTCAGAAAGTGGCGGTGGCGAGATGCTTTGCGAAAGATGCGCCCATTGTGCTTCTGGACGAGCCTTCCAGCGCCCTGGATCCCGTGGCGGAATATCGTATGTATGAGACGATCATGGAACTGTGCGGCGGCAGGTCGGAAAAACTTGCTGTCATCATCTCGCACAGGCTTTCCTCCGCTGCCATGGCCGATACGGTCTGTCTGCTGCAGGGCGGGCATCTGGTGGAACAGGGCACGCACTTGGAGCTGATGGAGCGGGGCGGCATATACGCGGATATGTTCAGGAAACAGGCCGAGAGTTATATGCAGGATGCGGCATGGTCCTGAGGAGGGAAAAGGAAATGGCGAAGCAGAATATTACGGTGAAAAGAACAATTTCAAACAACTGGTTCCTGCTGAAAATTGCCCTGCAGGAAGCGCCGCTTTATACGGTGGAACAATTGACCACCCGTGCCCGGCACCGCCTGATCGTTTTTATAGAGCACATCTACATGATCGGTTATATTATCGACAGTATTCAGTATCGAAGACCCTTTGCGGAGGTGTTCTGGTTTGTACTGACGGTTTTTGCCTTTGTGACACTGATTGCGCAGGTTCTCCCCAATTATGTGGAGACCCGGTTAAAGCCCCTTTCCCGGGAAAAAATCCGCCGGAGGATCCGGATGGAACTGTACCGGAAAGCCGCTGAGATGGATCTGAAAAATTATGATGATCCGAATTACTATAATGAATTTGTGTGGGCCATGGGCGAGGCGGCGCAGCGGACAGACTCGGTGATCGGAACTTTCGCCAATTTTATCGGAGAGATCGCGGGCATTTTGGTGATGGCGGGCTATGTGCTGAGCCAGGATGTCTTTGGGTTGGCGCTGACCGCTGTCTCGGTGTGTCTTTTGCTGGTTCTGTCCAATCTCTACAATAAATACCGGCTGGCGTTTCAGGAGAAATTAAAGCCTCTGGAACGGAAACGGGACTACATCGGCAGAGTGTTTTATCTGCCTGAGTATGCCAAGGAACTGCGCATGAGCCATGTGAGACCAAAGCTGCAGGAAGAATTTGAGGAGGCATCCGGACAGATGCGCAGGATTGCCCAAAAAGAGACAAGGCGGCTCTGGATCCTGAAACTGTGCATTCGATACGGCTGCGACACCCTGCTCTTTGAAGGTGTATATTTGATTTGCCTGATGTTTCAGACCATTGTCAGAGAGGCTTTCGGTTACGGTACGGCGGTGACGCTCTACAATTCCTGCGGCAGTCTGAAGAGTTGTTCCGGAAGTCTGGCGGAAGTGCTCACCGAGTTTCCCGAACACGGGCGTTATATTGAAAAAATACGGCATTTTCTGGAGTGCCCTGTGGAGATCTGCCAGAGGGAAGATGCGGAAGCGGTGCAGGATGCATTTGACGGGATCGATCTGCATAATGTCTCCTTTTCTTATCCGGGCGGAGGGCAGGTTTTACAGAATGTGAATCTGACCATTCGAAAGGGAGAGCGGATTGCCCTGGTGGGATATAACGGCGCGGGGAAGACGACGCTGGTGAAGCTGCTGATGCGGCTCTATGACGTAACGGAGGGAAAAATAACCCGAAACGGAAAGGATATCCGTGAACTGAAACTGGACGAATACCGGGGACAGTTTGCGACGCTGTTTCAGGATTACCAGCTTTTTGCGGCGACGCTGGGAGAAAATATCGTGATGGACAGGAAGCCGATTGAGGAACAGAAAGCGCAGCCGCTTCTTGGGAAAAGCGGTTTTGACAGAAAGTTTGCAGCGCTCCCCAAGGGGTATGACACGCCGCTGACCAGAGAGTTTGACGAGGACGGAGTGTCCTTTTCCGGGGGCGAGGCGCAGATGGTGGGTATCTGCAGAAGCCTCTATCAGGACAGCCCTGTCATTGTGCTGGATGAACCTTCCAGCGCGCTGGATCCCCTGAGCGAATACAATCTGAACCACACGATGACCAATCTGAGCCGGGATAAGACAGTGATCTTCATTTCACACCGTCTCTCCACCACCAGACTGGCCGACAGGATTTATATGCTGGAGGAAGGACAGGTGGTGGAGTCGGGGTCTCACAGCGAATTGATGGAATTGAACGGAAAATACGCGGCCATGTTCCGGCTGCAGATGGAAAAGTACCGATAGGGCGGAGAAAGAGAGATTTGGAAAGGAATACCGGGCATTGGAAGTCATGGTATCTGATTGATCTGTGCATGGAATTGTGATAATGGGGATTATCAAATATCCATTCTGGCAGATGCCGGGAAAGCAATAGGCGCATTGACAGGGCAAGCTGGATAGTATTGTTATCTGAAAAATGAAACAACAGATTTCAAATGTATTGATTTTTGATTTAACGTTTCAGAAGACAATAAAACAATAAAAACTGAAACGTTAACTTGTGCTTTCTATGCCTATGGTATATAATAAATTTTATTCAGGGGAACAGGAGGCAACATCGTGAAACTTTACCGTAGGGAAAATTATTTGAGCAAAATCCGCGGATTCTATCATGCAGAGGATCTCATTAAAGTGATCACCGGTGTCAGGCGATGCGGTAAATCCAGTTTGATGGAAACAATTGTAGAAGAACTCAAAGAAAATGGTGTGGATGATAGTAATATTATTTATTTAGATTTGGACCGGCGAGAATATAAAAGATTAAAAACAGCGGATCAGTTGGAAAGTGTGATTGAAGAAAAAGGGACGGCAGGAGGACTAAAATATTTATTTATTGATGAAATACAAAATGTGCCGGATTTTGAGGAAGTACTAAATGGATTTCGTAATGAAGGAGACTGGTCTATTTTTATTACAGGCTCTAACTCTTATCTGCTAAGTGGTGAATTGATTACGAAACTGACCGGACGTTATTTGGAATTTGAGATGTTTCCATTGAGTTTTGAGGAATATGAAAATATGAAATCCTTTTATGGAAAGGATATTGATCCACTCCCTGTAAATGAAATGAACCATTATATCCTGGAAGGCGGCTTTCCTCGTACGATAAGATTGGATAGTATGTCAGATAAAAGAAGCTATGTCCAGGGGGTGGTGAAAGAAATATTTGAAAAAGATATAAGGCGCAGAGTAAAGATCAGGGAAAGAGAAACATTTGAAGCTGTCAGAACCTTCATCATCAATAATTTTGGTGCGACTATGAGCATAAGCAGTCTTTGTAATGCACTCAGGAAAAATGGGAATCCTGTCAGTCGCGCAACGGTTTCGAGGTATATTCAGGCTTTGCTGGATGCAAAAATTTTGTATGAGTGTCCCCGGTTTGATTTGAAATCGAAAAGGTCATTAAGCGGAGAAAAAAAGTACTATCTGGCGGATCTGAGCTTTTATTTTGCACAGAATACGGATAATCGCATCAATTATGGACCGGCTCTGGAAAATTTGATCTATATTTACGTCAGAGCGCATGATTACGCGGTCAGTGTTGGCAGGATTGGCAAATTAGAATGCGATTTCATCCTTAGGGATATGGAGATGCAATATTCTTATGTGCAGGTTGCATATACAATCGCTTTATCAAGAGAGACAGAAGATAGGGAGTACCGCGTGCTGGAATCTATCAAGGACAACTATCCGAAATATGTTGCAACAACCGATCCGCTTTTGCAGAAAAGAAATGGGATAAAAAATGTAAATTTGATTGATTTTATGAAGAATGGTCAAAAGTTTTAGTAAGTGGCTAAGGTTCTTTCGTCTGCTTACTTTGTCGCATAAAAAAGCACCCACAGACGGTATGGGTGCTTTTGCGGACTTTCCCTTTAAATGTTTGTTCCTTAAGCCATTTTATTGACTGCAAGAGCCAGGCGGGACACTTTTCTGGAAGCATTGTTTTTATGATAAATGCCCTTGCTGGCAGCAGAATCAATCGCGCTTGTAGCAGCCAACAGAGCAGCGTTTGCAGCGGCCTTGTCACCGGTTTCGATGGCAGCGTACACTTTCTTGATCGCTGTCTTCACACTGGATCTGATCGACTTGTTTCTCTCAGTCTTTGTTCTCGCAACTAAAATTCTCTTTTTGGCGGATTTAATGTTAGCCAAGATTTCACACCTCCCATTTTCTATAATCTGTTTTGTAAGAAAATGTTCCATTAAAGCCAGACACGGACGACTAATGTAAACATACGAACATTATTTTAGTAGAAGATTTCCGGCATGTCAATACATAATTTCCTGATTAGTGCAAAAAATGTTACTAAAATCAGCTATGCAGAAGTTCCATTGCACGGACAAACGAAAGAAGGGAAAGGTAAGGATAAAAATGGGTGGATTTCAGGTGAGAACGGATCTGGCGCTGGAGGCGAGAGAAAGTATCAGGGAGGCGGACGATCAGCTTCGCGGCGTGCGCGTGGAGGAGTCGTATGACGAAGAGCAGGATATCAAAGTGACCAAGGTCATGATCG
>JAAVAG010000169.1 GCA_014804185.1 Lachnospiraceae bacterium | reverse complement strand
CTTCACCGTATCAACCTTGTTGACCACCAGGATCACCGGCGTCTTTGTCTTTTTCAGCTGTTCAATAATATGACGTTCTCCCGCTCCGATAAAGGTGCCCGGCTCCACCAGCCACAGGATCACATCCACCTCTGTGAGAGTCCGCTGGGCGACATTAACCATATAGTCGCCCAGCTTGTTTTTTGCCTTGTGTATCCCCGGGGTGTCCAGAAATACAATCTGTCCATCCGAGGATGTGTACACGGTCTGAATTCTGCCCCGGGTGGTCTGGGGCTTATCGGAAGTAATGGCGATCTTCTGCCCGATCAGACAGTTCATCAGCGTGGATTTTCCCACATTGGGTCTGCCGATCAACGTGGCAAACCCGGATTTGTATGCCGTATTGTCACTCATCAGAACAAATTCTCCACTTCTGTGAACAGCTGCCTGCTGCCCTCAATGGCCTCGCTTCCGCCCACCACGCACAGACAGTCATCGCTCATAAACGCGCGGATGTACTCCGCCAGTTTCCGGAAAGTCTCCTGATCAATGGTCAGAAGTTCATCCCTCTCTTTCTGCAGATCCTCCTGTGTCAGTCCGGTCATGTAGCCGCTCAGGGAGAAAGCGCCCTTAGCCGAGGGATTCATGGGCGTATCCAGGTCGCCGATGGCGCCGATGATAAACTGCGTCAGCGCCCGCTCGTCTCCCGCAAAGGATGCCACATAATCCGCCGCTTTCTCATAAGTCTCGATCGTCTTCTCCAGATTAGGATCGCGGTAGGAGCAGAAATATGCCTCTCCGTTTCTGCCAAACCCGCACATACAGCCGTATGCGCCGCCCTTTACGCGCAGATTGCTCCACAGGTAATCGTACTCCATCATCACTTTCAGCACTTTCAGCGCGCCTGTGTAGGGAAGTCCTTTCGCGCCGAAACTGCCGCCCCGGCATACATACTGCACCTGTCCAGGCGTCCGATATCCCTCTTTTCTGACGGATAACTCAGGCGCAAAACATCCTGCGGGAATCTCTCCGACAAACAGTTTTTCTTTCAGTTTTCCAATCATCGGGACAAGCAGCTGATAGCCCTCCTCGTCCCCGGTAAAATCTATCATCAGATTCTCAGGACGGAACAGAATATGCGCCAGCGTCTGCAGTTTCCCGGCCAGCTTTCTGGCAGCAGCGGCATTCGTCTCTCCGTTTCCGCAGCAGTCTTCCGCAAGACCATCCAGCAGCCGATAGAACTGCATTCCCGATATCATCTCCGTAATTGCCGCGGTTTTGGACACACCGGCCAGAACACGGTATATGGCCACCAAATGTCCCGCAGATATCATCTGCCCCTGCAGGCGGGATCTGCCTTCGGCCAGGATCTCTCCCAGTCTCTTGGGATCGTCGTATCTGGTGGTGAGCATAATCTCCTGCATCAGTTCCAGCGCTCTGGCAAGCTTGGGATACAGCGCCTTGACTTTCATCTCCATGGTGACAGTATAGGCATCCCGGTCTTTTATATTGCTGTAAACACTGACAAGGGGTGAGATTCCGCCTGTCTCTATATTCACCTCGTTAAACAGGTCACGATATCCATAATGTTCCGTATCCATCAGTCCCAGCACGCCCTTTAACACGCCCAGATAAGGGAAAAGCTCCTCCGGAACCTGATCCGCCGAAAATACCAGCCTCACATAGGCAATGCCGTTGGTGTAAATATTGTGAAACAGCACTTTCGTCCCGTCTGCCCCGCGCACTTCGTTTACAAACCCTGCGGCCTCTTTTTTCATATCCTCCCTGGCCAGCATCGGTATTTTAGCCAGGTCTTCTTTCGCGTCAGGGATCTCCTGCCACCGTTTCAGCGCTTTGGTATCCTCCACGATCCGGCTGATCTCCTCTTTGCTCAAAGAGGCCTTGTAAGCGGCAAGCTTCTCCCGAAGCTGTCTGTCCCTCTCCGCCGTAAGTCCCTTTCTGGGTATCAGTGTGACGATGGACCTGTGTGGATTGTCCAGCAGCCAGGTCTGAATCAGCTTTTCAAATCCTCCGTTCTCCGCCAGCTCCCGCATACGGGCAAAGGTATCGTTAGCTTCTATATGCAGGAACGGGCTTCTGTCGTCATACAGCCAGCTGTCCAGCATCTGGATCCCGTAC
Source organism: Lachnospiraceae bacterium (assembly GCA_014804185.1). Taxonomy (GTDB): domain Bacteria; phylum Bacillota; class Clostridia; order Lachnospirales; family Lachnospiraceae; genus Acetatifactor. The sequence continues at coordinate 8,463 of JAAVAG010000169.1, read as the reverse complement.
ATCAGCCCCTTGGGATAACGTCCGTAGTCCGCCTCGCGATAGCGGAATTCATAATAATTAATTCCCGCCAGCAGCGCTTTTTGATCCATCCCCTCCCGGACGATCTGCTCCAGCACTTCCCGGATTGTATCCATAAACTCCTGTCTTCTGGAGACGCTGGTATTTTTGGAGACAATGCTGAAATAGGGCTGCCGCACCTGATTATCATAGATGCTGTACACTTCCTCCCCGATTCCCCTGTCTGTCAGCGCCTGCTTTAAGGGCGCTCCCGGCGCGGAACAGAGCGCGTAGTCCAGAATCTGGAAAGCCACATACAGTTCCCGGTCCAGCACGTCTCCCACGGAAAGATTGTATGCCAGATATGCGGTTTTTTCCTCATCGTCCTCATCGCTGATGGGATATTCCCGCTCCACACTCCGCAGGCCGTCAAAAGGTTCCTGTATGCCAACGGCGGAGTCCACCTGTCTCTCCTCAAAGGCAGAGAGATACTCTCTGTCGATAAAGTCAAGTTTCTCGGCCATATCCATATTTCCGTACAGATAAATATAGCTGTTGGAGGGATGATAGTATCTCTTGTGGAAGTCCATGAACTGCTCGTAGGTCAGGTCGGGAATATTCTGCGGATCTCCGCCGGATTCAAACCCGTATGTGGTATCCGGATACAGAGAGTTCATCATCTCTCTTCCCACCACGTCGTCCGGCGAAGAAAATGCCCCTTTCATCTCGCTGTACACCACACCGTTTATGGTCAGTTCGCTGTCCTCATCCTCCATCTCGTAGTGCCACCCCTCCTGGCGGAAGATTTTGTCCTGCTTATAGATATTCGGGTACAGCACTGCGTCCAGATACACATGCATCAGGTTCTGAAAATCCGTATCGTTGCAGCTGGCCACCGGATACAGCGTCTTGTCGGCAAAGGTCATGGCATTCAAAAAGGTATTCAGAGACCCCTTAACCAGTTCCACAAAAGGGTCTTTCACCGGAAAATTGTCGGAACCGCACAGAACGGAATGCTCCAGAATGTGCGCCACCCCGGTGCTGTCTTTCGGCGGTGTGCGGAATCCGATGGAAAATACCTTATTTTCATCATCGTTGCTGATCAGCGCCACCCTGGCTCCTGTCTTTTTGTGGCGCAGCAGCCACCCCTCGGATTTCAGATCCTCCAGTTTTTTTCTCTCGATCACTTCATAGCTTTTCAACTCTTCTATTTTCATGATCCTCATTCTCCTCTCTGTTATATGATAATTTCATTATTTTACCCAAATGATTATATACTGAGCGTCATAAGCGCAAGCTTTGACATTCCAATCTCCTGGATCATAACACCCATCTCCTCTTTCTGCGCCGGAGTGAGCGCCGCAAATTGCTCCAGCTTCATAACCTGCGTCCGGTAGACATTCTTTTTTCCGCCAAAAAGAGATTTCTTTTCCACCGGCGCACTGAATTTAATCTTTATTTTCAACTGTCTGAGGGCCTGATATACAAATCCCTCCTGATCCATATAATAAAAATGGCTCTCCAGCGTCGTATCCATATCCATCTTCGGCCTGACGTATCTTTCAATAAAAGATTTGAACTTAAAAGGCACATCCTCGTTGGCCATCAGTTCGTCATATGTATACTTCGCCCCCAGATACAGATTTCCGGTATCCTGCATGACATACTTGTAATCCTGATATACGGTCATTCCTGCTGCTCTCCGTTTCCCTGATCCGCATTTTCCAGATCTTCGATTTTATAGCCGCTCAGACGCATGGCATCCCGGATAGTCTGGACCTGCAGCTTTGTCTCCTGTGCCAGTTCCTCGGGCGTTACTTTCCTGCCCAGATCCTGTGCCAGGCTTCTGGCGGCATCCGCCACACGGTTGACCCGCTCCTCCACGCGCCGATTTTTTCTCCCCGCCTCGGCATTCTCCGAGATATAGTCCTCCATGGCGTCCATGATCATTTTGCCCAGCATTCCCTGTACCTCGGATGCCCGCTCCAGGCATCCCAGCATCTGCACGCCGACAGTGAGCGCCACGTTGCCCTCTCCGATAAGATCCTCCAGAAAAACGCCCTGCCCGGCGTACAGCTTTGCCAGATCCGCCACATGGGGCAGATACTGCTCCGCCAGTTTCTTTTGCGCGTCCGCGTCCCCGGCCATGGCCGACAGCGAGATCGCCTCCAGTTCCCCCTCGCTGACCCGCTCCAGCTGCTCCAATGTCTCCAGGTATTCCTGAAGATAATCCTTTTCCTCCTCTGTCAGGCTCTCCTCCCCATCTGCCGGCTCGTCCACTCCGATCCCATGTTTTCGCAGATAATCATAAATCTGCAAAAGCTGCATCTCATCCAGGGAGAGCGGGGAAAAAGCCTCTCTGACCTGCTCGCTTCGGATGCAGTTTTCCTGCTCTCTGGCCATTTTTTTTACTTTTTCCAACGTCCTGACAAATAAGCGTTCCTGATCCATATACGCCTCCACTATTCCACATGCCTGTGTGTAAAAAGATGATCCTGACAGTACTCATAATTGCCGTTGCACTTGGAGCAGAACCGGAATTCCATATCCGGGTCGCTCTCGTCGGTTCTGCCGCAGATCGCACATTTATGCCGGGTGACCTTGGCGCTCCTGTGAACCTCCCGCTTAAATTCCTGACGCCTGTGTATCTGTTTGGGACTGATAATCAGCCGCCTGGAAGTCAGATAAAAGACAATGAAGTTCAGCAGCGAAAACACGATGGCCATGCGGGAGAAAAGGCTGATGTCCAATACCATGACGCCCAGATCAATCTTTGCTCCCTCAATAAACTGCCACACGATCATCACGCCGTAGACAAGCCCCATCCACTTGACCTTGATGGGAATGATAAACATAAGCAGTACCTGCATCTCCGGGAACGTCACCGCAAAGGCAAGGAAAATGGACATATTGATGTAGCTTGTGTTAAAGTACATGACGCCTATATTGCTGGCCAGTTCCCACCAGACGTCATCATAGATCAGGTAACTGATTCCCAGTGCCGCAAAACTGCCCAGAATCGTAAAAAACATGCCGGAAAACATATAGACGTTATACCGCCAGGTCCCCCAGGTTCTCTCCAGCGTAGTCCCCAGAAACCAGTAAAAATACATCATGATCAAAACGCTCAGAATACCGCCCATGGACGGAGGAACCACCACCCATGTGATCAGCCTCCAGACCTGCCCATGCAGGATCAGATACGGATTCAGCGTCATATAATTCAGCAGTTCAGGAAACATATACTGCAGCAGATATCCCACCGCATAAAACAGAATCAATATTGTGGTCAGATTGGGAATGGCATATCTCCCGAACTTTTTCTCAAACCTGCTCATTGGACGCATAAACTTCCTCCGCTTCCGTGCCGTATTTTCCATATCTATCCATCATGTTTTCCGGCGCACTTGAATACATTTTATCATTCTCCACCCGATAAGTAAACTGACGAAAATAAGATTTAAGATTATTTTTGTTTTGTTTAGAAAATTTTTGTTTTCTCTTCGGCATGTTTCGAGTTTGTTCATTGCATTTTGCTGATTCCTGTCGTATAATACGAAAGTGTGTCGCAATCGCGCACATTGCTGTTAACGCCTTTTTATAAGGAAAGAAAAGGAAGAGGTGTATTAAAATATGAGTTATACTTTGGGTATTGATATCGGCTCTACGACAGTCAAAATTGCCATATTGGATGCACGGCACAATATCCTGTTCTCAGACTATAAGAGACACTATGCCAACATCCGTGAGACACTGGCAGATCTCTTACAGAAAGCATACAGTGAACTGGGGAATATCACCCTCTCTCCCATGATCACCGGTTCCGGCGGACTGACCCTGGCAAATCACCTGGGTGTTCCTTTCAATCAGGAAGTCATTGCCGTGGCCACCGCACTGAAAGAGCTGGCCCCCCAGACGGATGTGGCCATTGAACTTGGCGGCGAGGACGCCAAGATCATCTATTTTGAGGGCGGAAATGTGGAACAGCGCATGAACGGCATCTGCGCCGGAGGCACGGGTTCCTTTATCGACCAGATGGCGTCTCTGATCCAGACGGACGCGTCCGGTCTGAACGAATATGCCAAAAATTACCATTCTCTATATACCATAGCCGCCCGCTGCGGCGTATTTGCCAAGACCGACATTCAGCCCCTGATCAACGAGGGAGCCACAAAAGAGGATCTTTCCGCCTCTATTTTTCAGGCGGTTGTCAACCAGACGATCAGCGGACTTGCCTGCGGCAAGCCCATCCGCGGACATGTGGCTTTTCTGGGCGGCCCTCTGCATTTCCTGTCCGAGTTAAAAACAGCCTTTATCCGCACGCTGAAGCTGGATGATGCGCATATTATAGACACCGCCAATTCCCATCTTTTTGCCGCCATCGGTTCCGCCATGAACGCAAAGGAAGAGATTTCCTGCACCATGGAGGAGATGGTGGGAAAACTTTCTTCAGATATTAAAATGGAATTTGAAGTGGAGCGCATGGAGCCCCTGTTTGCCTCTCAGGAAGATTACGCCCTGTTTCAGGAAAGGCACAGCCGCCACCATGTGGCCGCCGCCCCTCTGGCAGACTATAAGGGCAATGCTTTTCTGGGCATCGACGCCGGTTCCACCACTACAAAAGTCGCCCTGATCGGCGAGGACGGCTCCCTTCTCTATTCTTTTTATTCCGGCAACGACGGCAGTCCTCTCAAGACTGCCATCCGCTCCATCCGGGAGATCTATGCACAGCTTCCGGCGGATGTGAAGATTGTCCGTTCCTGTTCCACCGGCTACGGCGAGGCGCTGATGAAAGCCGCTTTTCTTCTGGACGACGGGGAGGTGGAGACCGTTGCGCACTACAACGCCGCCGCATTCTTTAACCCCGATGTGGACTGTATCCTGGATATCGGCGGTCAGGATATGAAATGCATTAAAATCAAAAACCAGACCGTGGACAGCGTACAGCTGAACGAAGCCTGTTCCTCCGGCTGCGGTTCCTTTATTGAGACCTTTGCCAAATCCCTGAATTACAGCGTACAGGATTTTGCTGCGGCCGCTCTTTTTGCGGAGCATCCCATCGACCTGGGAACCCGGTGCACGGTATTTATGAATTCCAAAGTCAAGCAGGCGCAGAAAGAAGGAGCTTCCGTTGCGGACATCTCCGCTGGGCTGGCCTACTCCGTTATAAAAAATGCCCTGTTTAAGGTAATCAAGGTGTCCGACGCCTCACAGCTTGGCAGGAACATTGTGGTGCAGGGCGGTACATTTTACAATGACGCTGTTCTGCGCAGTTTTGAGAAGATCGCGGACTGCGAAGCCATCCGCCCCGATATCGCGGGTATCATGGGTGCTTTCGGCGCGGCCCTGATCGCGCGGGACCGCTATACGAAAGGGTATGAGACCACCATGCTTCCTTTCGCCAAAATCGATACGCTGCAGTTTGAGACCAGCATGGCAAAATGCAAAGGCTGCACCAACAACTGCCGCCTGACCATCAACAGATTTTCCGGCGGCCGCCAGTACATCTCCGGCAATCGGTGTGAGCGGGGCCTCGGCAAGACAAAAAACGAAAATAATGTGCCGAATCTGTTCGACTACAAGATAAAGCGCCTCTTTTCCTACGAGCCTCTGACGCCCGACAAAGCTCCCCGTGGCAGTGTGGGTATTCCCAGAGTGCTCAATATGTACGAAAATTATCCGTTCTGGTTTACTTTTTTTACAAAGCTGGGCTACCAGGTGGTGCTCTCTCCCAGTTCCAACCGCAAGATCTACGAACTGGGGATTGAATCCATCCCCAGCGAGTCCGAATGCTATCCGGCCAAGCTGGCGCACGGCCATGTGACATGGCTGATTCATCAGGGTGTGGACTTTATCTTCTACCCCGCCCTGTTTTACGAGCGGAATGAGTTTGAAGATGCCAACAATCATTATAACTGCCCTATTGTAACTTCATACTCTGAAAATATCAAAAATAATGTGGAGGAGATCGGACGGGGAGAGGTGGTTTTCCGCAATCCTTTTATGTCTTTCCGCGATCCCGATACCATCACCGCCGCCCTGGTCAAAGAGTTTAAGGAACTTCCGGAGAGCGAGATCCGGACCGCCGTATCGGCTGCATGGGCGGAACTGGACGCTGCGCGCCACGACATGATGAAAAAAGGCGAGGAGACTCTCGCCTGGATGAAAGAAAACGGCAAGCGCGGAATCGTCCTGGCGGGACGCCCCTACCACGCAGACCCCGAGATCCACCACGGCATTCCGGAACTGATCACCTCCTACGACATTGCCGTGCTGACGGAGGACTCTGTCTCCCATCTGGCGGCGCCGGAGCGCCCGCTGATCGTCTCCGACCAGTGGATGTATCATTCCCGTCTCTACGCGGCTGCAAGCTATGTAAAGACAGTGGACAATCTGGATCTGATCCAGCTGAATTCCTTTGGCTGCGGTCTGGATGCCGTCACCACCGACCAGGTAAACGATATTCTGTCCGGCTCCGACAAAATCTATACCTGCCTGAAGATCGACGAGGTCAATAATCTGGGAGCGGCCAGAATCCGCATCCGCTCTCTTTTGTCCGCCATCAAAGTCAGGGAAAAACAAAATAAAAAACGTGAGATCCATACCTCCGCCATTCACAAAGTACCTTTTACGGAGGATATGAGAAAGAATTACACCATCCTGTGCCCGCAGATGTCGCCGATCCACTTCGAGATCCTGCAGCCCGCGTTCAATGCCTGCGGATACAATTTTGTGGTACTGGACAACGACAACAAGCACTCTGTGGACATGGGGCTGAAATATGTCAACAACGATGCCTGCTACCCTTCCCTGCTGGTAGTGGGACAGATTATGGAGGCGCTGCTCTCCGGCAAATACGATCTGAACAAAACGGCCATTATCATGAGCCAGACTGGTGGCGGCTGCCGCGCCACCAACTATATCGGCTTTATCCGCCGCGCGCTGGAAAAGGCGGGCATGTCCCAGATTCCCGTGATATCCCTGAATCTAGCCGGAATCGAGAGCAATCCCGGATTCCATATCAACGCCGATCTTCTGCTGCGCGCCGCATACGGCGCGGTGTTCGGAGATATCTTTATGCGCTGCGTTTACCGGATGCGTCCCTATGAGACCGTACCCGGCAGCGTGGATGCCATGCACGCAAAATGGCTGAAAACGGTACAGGAATTTGTCACTGCAAAGCACATGAGTTTCTTCCGTTTTAACCGCCTGTGCCGACAGATCATTCGGGATTTTGACGCCATCGAAATCAGAGATGTAAAAAAACCTCGCGTGGGCATTGTGGGAGAAATCCTGGTAAAATTTTCTCCCGCCGGAAATAATCACCTGGTGGAACTCTTAGAGTCCGAGGGCGCGGAGGCCGTTATGCCCGATCTGATAGACTTCATGCTCTACTGTTTTTACAACCAGATCTATAAGGCGGAGGAATTGGGCATGAGCAAAAAGACTGCCCGCATCTCCAGGCTGGGCATCTGGGCCATTGAACGCTTACGCGGCGCTGCCGCCAAAGAATTTGAAAGAAGCAGGCATTTTCATCCTCCTGTTTCCGTCTACAAGCTTGTGGAATATGCAAAACCGATCGTCTCTATCGGCAACCAGACCGGTGAGGGGTGGTTCCTCACGGGAGAGATGGTGGAACTGATCCACAGCGATGTGCCGAATATCGTATGCTGTCAGCCTTTCGCGTGCCTGCCCAATCACGTGGTAGGAAAGGGCGTAATCAAGGCTCTCCGCAAGGCTTACCCGCAGTCCAATATTGTGGCCATCGATTACGATCCGGGCGCCAGCGAGGTAAACCAGTTAAACCGCATCAAGCTGATGCTGTCCACCGCCATGAAAAATGTTGCGGAAACATAAAGAACACTTTTGACATTTAAAATAAATAGACAGCAAAAGGGAAGGAACAGCAAAATGTACACAAATATTCTGACGGTTCTACGCTGTCCGCATTGCAAAGCAGCGCTTCAGCTTATGGAGAGCAAAAGAGACGGCGACGAAATTATGGAAGGAAAAATTGTCTGTGAAAAGGGACATAACTTTTACGTTCATGACGGAATCCTGGACTTTCAGTCTCAGGAACAGGAAATTTTCAATTCCTGGAGCAAATATGATAAAGACGAAAATCTTGCTGAACTTAACCGCCAAATTGACGCAGGCAAGACTGACAGCCAGCGAAAAATCGAAAATGATTTCGTCAGCGCTATCGTCAGGGAAGCAAACGTTCTCCGGAAAGGTTTTTTGTTGGATGTGGCCTCCGGCAGAGGCGTACTTTTGCGGGAACTTTTGAAAAATATGGCGCCTGATGTGGACATTATTTCGGTTGATCTGAGTTTTCATATATTAAAACAGGATCGACTTAAATTTAAAAAAAGCTATCCCCACGCCCGGGTAAATTATATTGCCTGCGATGCCACAAATCTTCCGATTCAGGATGACAGCATTGACATGGCTTGCACCTTTGTCGGT
>JAAVAG010000168.1 GCA_014804185.1 Lachnospiraceae bacterium | reverse complement strand
TGCTGACCAGTAAGAAAGCTTACAAGGCCGATCTGGTGGTGCTCAGCGCAGGTATCAGACCGAACACCGCATTTCTGGAGGGAAGCGGTATAGAGATGTTCAAGGGAACGATCCTCACAAATGAGCGCGGAGAGACAAACATTCCCGATATCTATGCGGCGGGAGACTGTGCCATGGTGCACAACGCCCTGACCGGAAAGGCTGCCTGGTCCCCCATGGGTTCCACAGCAAACATTGCCGGGCGTCTTATCGCGCAGAATATCGCGGGAGCGCAGCTTGGTTACAGAGGCGCTCTGGGAACTGCCGTGTGCAGACTGCCGGGAATGAACGTGGGCAGAACCGGGCTGACCGAGGCCCAGGCGAAAGCGGAAGGCTTTCAGCCGGTGAGCGTGGTGACGGTGGTGGATGACAAGGCGCATTACTTCCCGGGAGCAGGTTCCTTTATTATTAAGATGATCGCGGATCAGGACAGCCAGAGGCTGCTTGGCGTACAGGTAATCGGCGCGGGTGCGGTGGATAAGGTAGTGGACATCGCCGTGACGGGTATTATGCTGAAGGGAACCCTTACCGATCTGGCGGATATGGATCTGGCATACGCGCCTCCGTTCTCCACGGCTATCCATCCCTTTGAACATACGGTAAATGTTCTGCTGAACAAGATAAACGGTAAATTTGAGACATTTACTCCGGCGGAATTTGCCGCGGGCGCGGCGGAGGGCTACAAAATTGTGGATGCCTGTCTGGTTCCCTCCATCGAGGGCGCGCCTTATGTGGATCTGACTACGGTGGAAGGTCCTGTGGACGGACTGGATCCGGAGGAAAAGATTCTGCTGGTGTGCAACAAGGGCAAGCGGGCGTATCTGCTCCAGAACCGTCTGAAATATTACGGTTATAAGAACACAAGAGTGCTGGAGGGCGGCATAAACTTTAACGACGTGGAAGTATAGAAAACGGCAAACAAAAAGGAGAGAAAAAAATATGGGATGCACAATCAAACCCGAAGAGATCAAGAGAGTAAAAGCCCTGGGTTTTCTGAACAACAAAGGGACGGATCTGTTTAACGGTCGTATTATCACGGTAAACGGCAAGATCACGGCAGAGCAGACAAAGGTGATCGCAGAGGCGGCGGAGAAGTTCGGAAACGGAGATGTGGAGTTCACCACACGTCTTACGGTGGAAGTGCGGGGGATTCATTTTGACAACATAGAGCCTTTCCGTGAGTATATCGCGCAGGCGGGCCTGGAGACCGGCGGAACGGGCTCCCTGGTTCGTCCGGTGGTATCCTGTAAGGGAACGACCTGCCAGTACGGACTGTATGACACCTTTGCCCTGTCGGAGAAAATCCACGAGCGTTTCTATAAGGGATATCACACTGTGAAGCTGCCTCATAAGTTCAAGATCGCCACAGGAGGCTGCCCCAACAACTGTGTCAAGCCGGATCTGAACGATCTGGGCGTGGTGGGACAGCTTGTTCCCAACGTGGACGAAGATATGTGCAACGGCTGCAAGAAGTGCCAGGTAGAGACTTCCTGCCCGATGAAGGCCGCCAAAGTGGAGGACGGCGTGCTTGAGATCGATAAAGAGATCTGCAACAACTGCGGACGCTGCGTGGAGAAGTGTCCTTTTGACGTGATCGAGGAGGGAACGCCCGGTTATCGTATTTACATAGGCGGAAGATGGGGCAAAAAGGTTGCCCACGGACAGGTGCTGTCAAAAATTTTCACTACCGAAGAGGAAGTGCTGGACACGATCGAAAAGGCGATCCTGCTGTTCCGTGAGCAGGGAAAGACAGGGGAGCGTTTTGCGGACACCATCGACAGAATCGGTTTTGCCGAGGTGGAGAAACAGCTTCTGGGCAATGAGATCCTGGATCGGAAACAGGAGATTCTGGACGCCAAGCTGCATCTGACAGGCGGAGCAACCTGCTGATTGGCCTGTTGGCGAGCAGGTTCCTGTTCGCTTTTGTCTTTGCGGGATATATCGGATAGCATCTTTTGGATGTCTGAATGTGGGAACAGAGGGAAACCGCTTGCGGGACTGCAACAAAATATGGTATGCTTGGCAGAGCGACTGTCAGCATTATAAAGAGGAAAAGGGCCGCCGGATGTGCGGCTCTTTTCGGGTTAATATAAGGAAAGAGGAGAAAGCCCCCTATGCAGTTTGGATTTTTGGGGATCAATTATAAAAGGGCGCAACTGAATGTCAGAGACAAGACTTCCTTTACCGACGAGATGAAACTCCGGTTTTTCCGAAGCGCGGAGGAGGCGGGAGTAGAGCAGTGTCTGGTGCTTTCTACCTGCAACCGGAGCGAGGTATATTACTTTTACGGGGAAGAAGAGCAGCGCGTGCGGATCAGGGAGATCTACGGGGAAATGTTTCCCGATATCAATGTAAGCGGTTATCTGACGCAGCTTTGCGGAGAAGAGGCCATGGCATATCTGTTCCGCGTGGCGGCGGGACTGGAATCTCTGGTTCTGGGGGAGGATCAGATTCTGGGGCAGGTGAAAGAGGCGCTGGAGTATTCCAGAGCCATGGGCTATAGCGGCAAGGAACTGAATAAGACCGTGCAGGGAGCCATATCCTGTGCCAAACGGATCAAAACGGAGCTCAGGATCAGCGAAAAGCCGCTTTCGGTGAGTTATATAGGAATCCGCAGGCTGGAGGAGGTCTGCGGCATCCGCGGGAAGAGGATCCTGGTCATCGGCAGCGGAAAGACTTCAACTCTGGCACTGAAATATCTCTATGAGTACGGGGCCGGACAGGTGACGGCCTGCAGCAGGAATTATGCCCATGCGGGAAAGCTGCGGGAGCAGTTTCCCGATATTGCAGTGATCTCCTATGAGGAACGCTATGTATTTATGGGACAGTGCGATATCGTAGTCTCTGCCACCGCTTCTCCGCATCTGGTGGTAAGGAGGGAGGAGTTTTGTCCGGTATCTCCGCTGACCTTTCTGGATCTGGCGGCTCCCCGGGATATCGACGCGGCTTTTGCCGAGGATCCCCTGGTTTGTCTCATCGATCTGGACAGCCTGCAGGAGATTGCCGGGAAAAACAGGCATGAGAGGGAGCATCTGGTACAGGAGAGCGGAAAGCTGGTCAGGGAGGAAGTGGAGGAGACGCTGCTTTGTCTGCGCCAGAGCAGGATGGATTCCACCATAGAGTCCCTGCAGCTAAGGTGCGGCGAGATCGTGGAGGATAGCTGCGCCTATCTGAACAGAAAGATAGAACTCGGGCCGAGAGAGCAGAAGCTGCTTAGAAAGGTGCTGAATGCTTCGCTGCAGCGTCTTCTGAGAGAGCCGATCAGAGAACTGAAAGGGCTGGATACGGAGGAAGAGCAGGAACTGTACAGGGAATTTACTGAGCGGCTTTTTCGAATCGGACCGGACGGAATCGAAAAAAGAGCAGGAGAAGAAGCAAACGACGGGAAAGAGAGAGACAGGACATGAAATATGTTATCGGAACGCGCGGTTCCAGGTTGGCCCTGGCACAGGCGGAGCAGGTGCGGGAGCGGCTTGCCGGAGCATACCCGGAAGAAGAATTTGAGATACGGATCGTCCGGACAAAGGGCGATCAGATCACGGATAAGCCTCTGGATCAGATCGGGGACAAAGGGTTGTTTGTGGGAGAGATCGAAAAGATGCTTCTGGCAGGAGAGATACAGATCGGCGTGCACAGCATGAAAGATATGCCGCCCTTTCCTGCTGAGGGACTTGCGCTGACCAGGGCATGGAAACGGGAGGATCCCCGGGATGTGCTGATCCTGCGTGAAAAGAACAGTCTGGAACAATTGCCGCCGGGGGCGGTCATCGGGACGGGCAGCCGCCGCAGGCAGTACCAGCTAAAGCGCCTGCGGACGGATCTGCGTGTGGTGAATATCCGGGGAAATGTGGACACCCGGCTGCGGAAAATGGAGGAAGAGGGACTGGACGGCATCGTGCTGGCGGCAGCAGGGCTTCACCGGCTTGGACTGCAGGGGCGGATCACACAGTATCTGGAGGTGCAGGAGATGATCCCCGCGCCGGCTCAGGGAATACTGGCGCTGGAAATCCGGCAGAACGATACTAAGCTCGCGGCTATGCTGGATGCTCTCAGCGATGCTGAAACAGCAAAGGAAGCGGATGCGGAGAGAGGGTTCCTGCAGGAGATCGGAGGGGACTGCCATGTTCCCGTGGGCGCACTCTGCAGAAAAACAGGGGACGGCACATATAAGCTGCACGCCATGTTTGGAGACAGCGAGGGAAAAAGACAGGCATATGCCGCAGTGAAAGGGACAGATCCGCGGGAACTTGCGCGCAGGGCGGCGGCGCAGATCCGCGGGCAGATGGCCGGGAAGGTTTTGCTTGTGGGAGCAGGTCCCGGTGATCCGGGGCTGATCACCGTAAAAGGGCTGGAGGCAGTCCGCCAGGCGGACTGTATCGTATATGACCGGCTGGCTTCGCCGGAACTTCTGAAAGAGGCAAGGCCGGAATGCGAATGCATCTATGTGGGAAAGGAAGACCGTCACCATACAATGAAGCAGGAGGAGATCAACCGCCTGCTGGTGCAAAAGAGCATGCAGTATGCGACAACGGTCCGTCTCAAAGGGGGAGACCCCTATGTGTTTGGCCGCGGCGGGGAGGAGGGGCTTTTTCTGCGGGAGAGCGGCGTGCCCTTTGAGGTAATCCCGGGCATCAGTTCCTGTATTGCGGGCCCTGCCCTTGCGGGAATCCCCGTTACACACCGCGGGCTGGCCGGCGGCTTTCATGTGGTGACAGCCCGCAGCCGGAGAGACGAACTGGCGGACATTGATTTTGCGGCAATGGCAAGAGGAAAAGAGACGTGTGTTTTTATGATGGGGCTTAGCATGGTGAGGGAGATTGCCGACAGACTGATGGAGGCGGGAATGCCCTCCGGCACGGGAGCGGCGGTGATCTCACAGGCGGCCACACCGGGGCAGAGAGTCTGTGTTTCCGACCTGGCGCACATCGCGGCGCAGACCGAGCGGGAAAAGCTGCCTTCCCCCGCTGTAATCGTAGTGGGAGATGTGGTGGGACTGAGAGACAGGCTCCAGTCCGCCGAAAACCGTCCGCTGCGTGGCAGGCGGTATCTGGTCGCCCTGCCGGGAGGAAACAGCGCTGCGCCGTCAGGAGAGAAAAGCGCCGCACTTCGGCAGCTGCTGGAGGAGCAGGGGGCTGTTGTGGACGAGGTGCGGACGGGAGAGATCGTATATACCGGAAAGATGCTCACCGAGAAACAGCTTCGGGAAGCGGACTGGCTGATTTTTACCAGCAGAAACGGAGTGGAGGCATTCTGGAGCGGACTTATCGGGGACGGGGCGGGTGCATGCGCTTTGGCCGGAGTCGGATCGGGGGGAGAATCTGCTCAGACGGAACGACCGGACATCCGCTCTCTTGCGGGCTGCCGGATCGCGGCTGTGGGCGAAAAGACGGCGCAGGCTCTGCGGCGGCACGGGCTCTGTGCGGATCTGATTCCGGATGCCTGGCACAGCGACGCTCTGGCGGAAATGCTGGCGGAACGCCTGAAGGGTACGGAGAAAGTGTGGTATGTGAAAGCTGCAAATGCGGACCGGCATCTAAGGGAGAAACTGGAGAAAATATGCCTGTTTCAGGAACTGGAAATATATGAAAACCGGGAGGCGGCACTGGATCTTGCCGGACTTTCTGCGCCGGAGGAATATGACGGCGTGTTCTTTACCTGTGCCTCGTCGGTACGGCGTTTGTGCGGCGCGATGCAGGCGGAAAGGGACACCATTGGACGTGAATGGCGCTGGAAGAAGGTTTTCAGCATCGGCCCGAAGACCACCGCGCAGCTGGCGGAGGCGGAGGCGGCGAATGTGCTGGAGGCGCGGCAGTCCACTTATGAGGGACTGGTGGAACTGTGCCTGGCATCGGAGGGAGTGTAAATATGGTTGAAGTCATTTGGGACACTATATGGGACTGCGGGAAACTGATCCCTTTCCTCTTTCTGACTTATCTGGCCATGGAGTGGCTGGAGCACAAGGCGGGACAGAAGACCCAGGCATTTATCGAGCGCAGCGGCAGGTTCGGGCCGGTGCCCGGCGCACTGCTGGGAGCCATTCCGCAGTGCGGGTTCTCGGCGGCGGCTTCCAACCTCTATGCGGGACGCGTGATTACCATAGGCACACTGCTTTCCATCTATCTGTCCACCTCCGACGAGATGCTGCCGGTTCTGATCTCGGAGTCGGCCGATCCCATGCTGATCCTGCGCATTCTGGCGCTGAAAGTGGCCATCGGTATGACGGCGGGGCTGCTGGTCGATTTTCTGTATCGGATCGGCGGGCAGGGACAGGAAAAAGGACGGCGGGATGCTCATGGACATGGACATGAGCATGCCCATATTCATGAGATGTGTGAGAGGGATCATTGCCACTGCGGGGAGAAAAAAGGGATATGGAGATCCGCTCTCCGGCACACCCTGCAGATAGCGGCCTTTCTGCTGGTCATTACGTTTGCGCTGAATCTGGCGATTCACTTTGTGGGGGAAGAGGCGCTGGCGGGTCTGATCCTGAACAGACCGGTGGCCGGTTCTCTTCTGGCCGGTGTGGTGGGGCTGATTCCCAACTGCGCTTCATCCGTGGTAATCACCCAGCTGTACCTGCAGGGAGCCATGAGTTTCGGAGCCATGATGTCGGGGCTTCTGGTGGGAGCCGGGGTGGGACTTTTGGTGCTGCTGCGGTCCAACACCGACAGGAAAGAAGACCTGAAGATCGCGGGGATCTTGTATGGGATCGGTGTGCTGTCGGGCATTGTCATAGATTTGTGCGGCGTAATTTAGATGTCAAAACGCTGAAATTTCCATACCTGGTTGACAAACAGGAATAGTGGAAATAAATTATATGTAACAAACGTTTTTGCTGCCGCCTGCCAGGGCAGCCTGGCCCAAACGGCCGCGCTTGAAAAGGGGAGTGCGTCTTTGGGCGATAAAGGCAGGACAAAAGAAATCGTGTAAGGAGAAACAAAAGTAAAAGGGGAGAGAAAAATGAAAGACAAAAGAATTATCCGGCACAGGCGCACAAGCCCCAGAGGCAGAAAGAGGGGATTTGTGCGTTTTTTGGCTGTTTTTCTGGCCGCCCTGCTGTTGTGTACAGACACTATACCCGCATATGCGGCAGAAAACGGGCAGCCAGGGGAATTATTGGCAGAAAATTCACAGGAAGAAAGCGGGGAGGCGGAAGAAGACTCTGTCTCCGGCGGTGACGCGGGAAATACCTCCGGCGGCGACGCGGTTGTCTCCGGCAGCGAAGACGGGATCGTTTCCTCCGGTGACCATGCGGTTTCGGACGGCGACGCAGATACATCCCAGGGGGAGAGACCGGTTTCCGGGGGCGACGCAGATACGTCCCAGGAGGACGGACTGGTTTCCGGGGGTGACGCGGTTGTCTCCGGCGGCGACGCCATTGTTTCAGGCGGGGATATGCTGCCGGAGGAGCCTTTGGCGGTGCGCGAGCCGGAGCAGTTTTATCGGGAGCCGGAGCCGGAAAACTACGGTACTCTGACGGACTACGATGCCTACAGCCGCACCTACCACGTGGAGGGGAACCGGTATGTCACCGTCATCGGAAACGACGGGGCTACCTATATAGACGAGGACGGCGTGCTGCGCAGAACCGATAATACCCTGGAGGAGGCAGGCGTCTCCCTTTTTGGTATGCTGCATACGGGCACGACTTACGCTAACCGTGCGAATGATTATACGGTCCTCTTCCCGGAGGACATGTCCCCCTTAGGGCAGGCGGTTTCGGAAAACGAAGAGCGGGGATCAGGCATTGCCATTGCAAGCGGGGAGTATATGCTGACACTTTATCCGGCGGAGGGAAGCTTTGCCGGGGGTGTTGCCAGAGGAAACGCCATCCGCTACAGCAACGTTTTTCCGGGGGTGGATTATCAGTATACGGTGCTGGGCAACAGCGTAAAAGAAGACATCATCTTATTGGAAAAAGGGGAGAAAAGCGGTTTCTCCTATTACATAGACACCTGGGGACTGGAGGCAGCCCTGATCCGAAACGCTCTGTATCTGTATGAGACGGGGAGGGATCCGGAGCGGGAGGCCGTATTTGTCCTAGAAGCACCGGAGATGGAGGATGCCGCAGGAGAGGTCAGCTTTGGCGTAAAGCTGGATGTGTCGGAGGCCGGGGATCTGTATCTTGTCACTGTGACGGCGGACCGGGAATGGCTGGATGCGCCGGAGCGGGCATACCCTGTGCGCATCGATCCCACCGCCGTGCAGATCTCCGGCAGTGCGATCCGTCTGGCCTGCGCCGAGGAGGGAAGTCCTAACATGGCCATTGGGGACAACCAATATCCTTTCGTTGGGTACGATGACGGCGTTACATCAGGGTGCTATGCGGGTTTTGGAACCCGGCACCGGAACTGCCGCACATATTTTGCCATAGACTATGACTTTACCGCGCTCCTTGCGGAGGCGGAGATCACTTCCGCCACCCTGCAGGTGACGCAGAAGACCAGATGGAGCAAGGGAACGGCGGAGTTCGGTGTCTATCGGGTGGAAGAGGAATGGCAGGTAAACAAGCTTACCTGGAACAATCAGCTGAACTATAATCATTATTTCCTGGACGCCCAGACAGCCAGCAAAACCCGCGGGGAGGCGCTTGCCTTTGACGTGACGGAGGCGGTACGGGACTGGGTAAACGGCACATGGCCTAATCACGGCCTAGTTATGAAAGCGCAAGTCGAGGCCCCCAGTGCGGCGGCTGCGGCGGCCGGAACAATGATGCAGTGCGAGGTACTCTACAGCAGCGCGTCCTCGGCTTACGGACCGAAGCTGATTCTGTCCTGGACGGGAGAGCCGACAGAACTTGATGCCCTGACTTTGGACGATACCACCATAGAGGTTTATCCGGTGGTAGAGCGCAGCGGGGACCGGTCTACCCATACTCTGGGCGTGGTGGCCCACGGTCTGGCAAAACCCGGCAGCACCGTGCACTTTGCACTGGTGAACGCGGCAACTGGGGAGACGGTAGATACCATGACCGGAGTCGCCCTGGCGGAAAATACGCTCTGCGGCCCGGACTGGGCCCTTTATGCGGGACAGTTCCCTACGGCGCTGCCCATGGAGCGGCGCATGTCCAACTGGCAGAGCGCGGTTTTTACCGGGCTGGTTCCGGGACAGACCTATTATGTGACGGCCTACGCGGAGGGGCCTGCGGATACAAATATCGGAGCAGAAGCCGGAGGGGAAGGCGCGGGAGCGCCGCCTGCCGGAGAGACGGTTGTGGGAATTGCGGTAAACAGCGACCGGTTCCTGCTCTACGAGGAGGGTGCTTTTGACCTGATTCCCCGCATCGCTCTGCACTATGGGGTGGAGGCGGATACTATCCTGGCCGATATGCAGATGGCGGATGCTCTGACAAAGCAGGGCTGCCGGATCTTTATCCGGGAGCCGCTAAATACGGCGCCCTACATCGCCGGAGCGCTTTCCGATTACTGGAAGAGCGTCATTGACGGTCTGCTGCTGGGGCGGGCTGAGAACTGCGTGTTCGGCTTTGAGCCGGTCAATCTCAATACCGGCAACTTTTACATGGAACAGACGGATGTCTCCGTTCCGGATATCGGCGGTGATTTTACATTTACCAGACAGTACAATTCCAAGGGGGCTTCCTATCGCGGAATGCTGGGATGGGGATGGAGCAGCATTTATGACGGAAGACTGGGGGAATTTTCGGACGGCACGATTCTGTGGATGACAGGCACCGGAGCCATCATTCCCTTTACCAAAGACGGGGGAAGTTATCAGGCTCCCGCAGGGCAGGACTATGCGCTGACCCGGGAAACAGAGGGCTACAGAGTAGAGGATCTGGGAAATCTGACCAAATATGATTTTGACGGATACGGCATGCTGACCGCTCTGGAGGATGCCGCGGGAAACCGCACCGTGCTGACCTATGACATGGACGGTAGACTTTCCGTCATCACATCCCCTTCGGGTGTGCGTTACAGCGTGTCTTTGGATCAGGAGATGCGGATCGCATCTCTGGGACTGCCTGACGGGAACAGCATCCGCTATGCCTATGACAGCGCGGGCGATCTGATTTCCGTGACGGATCAGGCGGGCGATGTGCGCCGTTATGTGTATGACGCACAGCACCGCATGACGGCTTGGTATGACGGGAACGGAAACTGCGGGGCGGCCAACGTCTATGACGGAGAGGGGCGGGTCACGGAGCAGACGGACGCGGAGGGCGGAAAGGTCACTCTGTCCTACGGGGAGGGAGCCACCACCACTGTGGATGCCTGCGGCAATATGACCGTGTATCATTATGACGGGCAGCAGCGCACAACCAAGATCGAATACCCGGACGGCACTACAGAGAGCCGCCGCTACAATGCGCAGGGATACCTGTCCCAAGTGACAGACAGGATGGGCGTAACCACGGTTTATACTTATGACGCCCGCGGGAATGTGCTGTCGCAGGCCCGGCAGGACGGCGCTGTGAGAACTTATACTTACACGGAAACAGGACAGATCAGAACCGCCACAGATTTTGACGGCAGTGTGACCACCTATCTTTATGATGAAAAAAACCGGCCGGTGTGCATAACGGACGCGGAGGGAAACCGGACGCTGTATGCCTATGACAGCGAAAATCGTCTGATCTCTGTCACCGATCCGGAGGGAAATACAACCACATTTGCTTATGACGGGGCCTGCGTGGCGGCAATGACGGATGCGGAGGGGAATATCTGGCGCTATGCGTATGACGCTATGAACCGCCAGATATCCGCTACGGATCCTCTGGGAAATACGTCCGGGAAGTCCTACAACGCCAAGGGCTGGTGCATTAAAGAGACAGACGGGGCAGGAAATACCACTGTCTATACCTATGACGCGGCGGGCAATGTCACCGCCATCACCGACCGGGAGGGCAATACCAGCACCTTTACCTATGACAGGGCAAACAGGATGCTGCTGGCAAAAGATCCTCTGGGCAATACGCTAAGCTATACCTATGACGCATGCGGCAGAAAACTGTCCGAGACGGACGGGTTGGGCAATGTGACTGCCTGCGCTTATGATGCCATGGGCCGCCTGATTCAGGTGACTGACCCGAAAGGGAATTCTGTCACCTATACCTATGACGGCGCAGACCGGATCGTCAGCGAAAAGGACCGGAGGGGCAATGCGACCCTGCGCACCTATGATGCCGTAACGGGGAGCCTGTTATCCGAGACGGATGCGCTGGGCAACATGACTGTTTATGAAACCGATGTCTGCGGCAGGACAGTGAAAATCCTTTATGCCGACGGCAGTGCGGTAAGCTATGACTATGATAAACTGGGGCGGATAGTCTCTGTCACAGATCCTGTGGGCACGGTTACGCATCTTGCCTACGACGGAAACGGAAATTTGACTTCTATTTCGGAAGGGGAGCAGCGGCGCTATACCTACGCCTATGATGCCCTGGGCCGCCTTGTGGAGGAGGCGGATCCTATGGGAGGCAGGGCAGGCTATGCCTACGACGGGGCGGGGAATCTGATCCTGGCCACGGATGAGCGGGAGAGCGCCACATCTTATGCCTACGACGCCCTGGGCCGTCTGATTCAGGTGACGGACGCTTTAGGCGGCGTGTCCGCTTATACCTATGACAGGGAAGACCGGCTGCTGACCGCGGTTACGCCGGAGGGAAGACAGAGCAGCTATATCTATGATGTGATCGGGCAGATCACCCAGACCACGGACGCGGCAGGAGAAACAGCTGTCTACGCCTATGACGCTCTGGGTCGTATCACTTCCATAACGGACGGAGAAGGAACTCTGTGGAGGTGCGCTTATGATGCAAACGGCAACCTGGTGGAGGCGGCGGACGCACTGGGGAACACCCATACCTATCAGTATGATGCGGAAGACAACCTGATTTCCCACAAGTATCCAAACGGGGAAGAGGAGACCTATACGTATCTGGCCACAGGGGAAGTGGCATCCTATGTGGATCGCTGGGGCGTAAAGACCACCTATACCTATGACGCGCTGGGGCGCATGGCAGCGGCGGAGGATACCGCCGGAAACCGCATGTCCTATACTTATGACGCGGCGGGCCGTCTGACAGAGCAGACCGATGTACTGGGACGCAGCGTGCGCTATGTCTATGACGCTTATGGGAGGATCACCGCGAAAACGGACGCGGACGGAGCCAGAACTGTCTATACTTATGACGCAATGGACAGACTTTTGTCCGTAACGGATGCGGCGGGCAATGTGACTGCCTATGCCTATGACGCGGCGGGCAGTCTCACCGGGCAGACTCTGCCCGGCGGGGCCGGTTATACATATGCCTATGATGCCCTGGGCCGTCTCGTACAGGCAACGGATCCGCTGGGAGCTTCATCGTCCTATATGTATGATAAGGACGGCAACCTGACCGGCAGGACCGACGGAAACGGCACTTCCAATCTGTACGGGTATGACGCCCTGGGCCGCATGGTTTCTTTTACGGACGGCAACGGCGAAAAGACGGAATATACTTATGACATCCGCGGAAATCTGACCTCCGTCACCACTCCTGAGGGTAACACGGAGCACTATGGGTATGACGGTGTGGGAAATCTGATCACGGTGACAGACGGCTGCGGGGAAATCTGGCGCTACGAGTATGACAGTCTGCAGAGGCTGGTAAAACAGATCTCTCCGCTGGGGGCGCAGGAGAGTTATACCTATGACAGCCACGATGTGGTGATCAGTCTCACCGATGCCCAGGGAGCGGTGACCCGCTATGAGGTGAATGCAAACGGCCAGGTGCAGCGCCAGATCCTGCCCAACGGCGGTGTGTATGACTATAGCTATGATGCCGTCCATAGGCTGACCTCCGTCACCACGCCCCTGGGCTACCGGACGGACTTTACCTACAGTGCAGGGGATGATATTATAGAGATGCAGGACAGCCTGGGCAGAGTGACCCGGTATGAATATGACGTTCTCCATAACCTCACAAAGGCCACGGATCCGGAGGGAGGCAGCACTCTTTACGGATATGACCAGAGAAACAACCGGACCAGCGTGACAGACGCCCTGGGAAATACCTATACTTTTGCCTACGACCGGGCGGACCGGATGACCACCGTCACCGACCCGGAGGAAAAAGTGCTGTCCGTAGTCTACGACAGGGCAGGGAACATGGAGAGCATCACCGCCCCCGGCGGCCGCACCACAGGGTATGCCTATGACGGGAACTACAATCTCGTGTCCGTTACCGATCCCATGGGATATACCTACGGCTACACCTATGACAGGGACGGGAGGCTTACCGGCACAGCGGATCCGCTGGGGCAGACGGAAAGCTATGTGTATGACGGGGCAGGCCGCATCAGTTCCTATACGGACAAGATGG
>JAAVAG010000167.1 GCA_014804185.1 Lachnospiraceae bacterium | reverse complement strand
TATCCATCGGGGATATTGCCCTGCTGGGGATGATGATTGCCGTAATGGAGGTATGCAAGAGAGCGCTTGACTTTCTGCCGAATGTGGAACTGATCACTTTCTGGACGATTATGTTCACGCTCCTGCTTGGCAGAAAAGCGGTCCTGGGAGCTCTGGTTTTTGCGATGATAGAGGGCATGCTGTTCGGGTTTCATATGTGGTGGATATCCTATCTGTACATATGGCCGATTCTTGTCTGGATCACATGGCTGTTTCGAAAAAATACGTCCGTGGTTTTGTGGGCGGTGATTGCGGGAATATACGGTCTGGCCTTTGGCGCGGGGTGCGCCCTGCCCTATTTTGTAGTGGGAGCGGCAGGCGGCGGCATCCGCAGCGGGCTTTATACGGCGTTCACCTGGTGGATTGCCGGAATCCCGTTTGATCTGATCCACGGGGTTTCCAATTTTACGATTATGCTTATACTGTATACGCCGGTCAGGCAGGTGATTGATAAGCTCAGTCCTCATCGTCGTCCATATCCGACTTCGGCAGGGAAAAAATAAATTCTGTGCCTACGCCCTCAGTGCTGATCACATTGATATGTTCCCCATGGGAGACTATGATTTCTTTGGCGATGGACAGTCCAAGACCCGTCCCCTTTTTGTCCTTGCCCCGGGACAGATCGGATTTGTAAAAACGGTTCCAGATCAGTTTCAGGTCGTCTTTGGGGATACCGATGCCGGTGTCCTTGACGGATACAAAAATCTTGTTCTTTTTTTCGGAAGTCTCTATTTTAATCACAGAATTATGGTGACTGAATTTGATGGCATTGTCCAGGAGGTTGTAGAGAACCTGCTGGATTTTTTCCATATCTGCAAAGACATACATGGCGCTGCCGGTCATTACAAGTTCGATGGCGATGGTCTTTTTACGGCAGGTGCCCTCGAAGGAGGCGGCGGTATTGCGTATCACCCGGTTGATATCAAAATCCGTCCGATCCAGCAGTATGCCGCGCGTATTCAGATTGTTTAAGGTCAGCAGGCTGTTTGTCAGCTTGGTCAGGCGCTCTGTCTCGTTGAGGACAATATTCAGATACTTATCGTAATTTTCGGGAGGAATGGTGCCGTCGATCATGGCTTCCAGGTATCCTCTGATGGAAGTCAGAGGGGAACGGAAATCATGGGATACGTTTGCCACAAACTTTTTCCGGTCATCCTCCGTGTTCGCGATCTCGCTTGCCATATAGGACAGGCAGGCTGCCAGATAGCCCATTTCGTCCTCGCTGTCTATCTGAAATTCATAGTGCATATTTCCGGATGCATACTGTTCAGTGGCATAGGTGATTTTACGCAGCGGGATATAGACCAGTTCCGTGAAAAAGATCAGGATGATCAGGGACAGCAGGAACAGGATCACCAGCGTGATATAGGAGATATTCAGCAGACTGTTTCCGGAATTTGTGATGCCCTGCATGGATTTGTGGATGACCACATACCCTTTGACTTTATAGTCCGAGGTGATGGGGGCGATGACATTCAGCATCTCTTCTTCAAAACTGTCAAAGAAGTTTCCCACATTATAGTAGGAACCGGCGGTAACTGTGGGATCAAAGCCCTCAATGATTACCGCATCCTCCACGTTGACGGGGGATGCGGAATCCAGTACCATACGCCCGGAGGGATTGATGATCCGTATCTCGGCGTTTATATACATGGAGAGCATATCCAGATGTCCTTTTACGGTTTCCAGGGAGGTTTCTCCGGTGTACAGACCGCTGGCGTAATTGTTGGCGATCAGAGTTGCCTCCGAGTAGAGGGAATAGGCATTTTCACGGATCAAGTGTTCGCGGATCATATTGGGGACAAAGGTAGTCACGATGATAAACCCGAAAACACCGAAAATAAAGTAGGCCAGTATAAATTTGGGATATAATGTTTTTTTCATGGGCTCAGGCTCCCGGTTTCAGATTTTGGGCCGACGCCATCCTGTCACCTGCGGAGTTCAAATTTGTATCCGATGCCCCAGATCGTAGAGATCTTCCAGGCATCGTGATCTTTGATCTTCTCGCGCAGGCGCTTGATATGCACGTCAACTGTCCTGGTGTCCCCGATGTATTCGTAGCCCCAGATCTGATCCAGAAGCTGTTCCCGGGTAAAAACGTGATTGGGGGAGGAAGCCAGGAAATACAAAAGTTCCAGTTCTTTGGGAGGCATTTCAACGGTGCGTCCCATATAAATTACGGAGTAATTGGTCTGGTTGATGATAAGATCAGGGTATTCCACACATTTGTCGGCCGGCGCCTGGGGACTGGCAGGCGTCGGTTTATACCGGCGCAGCACAGCCTTGACTCTGGCAACCAGTTCCTTGGAGTCGAAAGGTTTTTCCATATAATCGTCCGCGCCCAGTTCCAGTCCCAGAACTTTGTCAAAGACCTCGCCTTTGGCGGACAGCATGATGATGGGGGTCGGAAGCTTTGTGCGGATTTCACGGCACACCTGATAGCCGTCTATTCCGGGGAGCATCAGATCCAGCAAAATCAGGTTTGGCCGGAAACTCTCCACTGCTTCCAGAGCGGCTTCGCCGTCTCCCACAATCATTGTCTCAAAAAATTCTTTTGTCAGATACAGAGAAATCAGTTCCGCAATGTTGGAATCATCATCCACAATCAGGATCCGCTGTCTGGCTGCCATTTTTTACACATCCTTTCGGTTTATTTAAAGGTGACGATAGTCACGCCTGCATCGCCCTCTCCGTACTCACCCAGCCTGTACTCTTTCACATATTTCAGCCGCTTTAAGTGCGTGTGCACCGCACTTCTCAGCGCGCCGGTACCTTTGCCGTGCACCACCCGGACACTGGGCAGATGCGCCAGATAGGCGTCATCCAGATATTTGTCCAGTGCGGGTATGGCTTCGTCCGTGGTCATGCCCAGCAGGCTGATCTCTGCGGAGATCGTATAGGATTTGCTCATCTTCATTTTGCCGGAGCCGCCTTTGGAGGAGGTAAAGGAGGCGCCCGACACGGATTCTTCCGCGATCAGCGCCAGATCTTTTATATTGGTCTGGGTTCGGATGATGCCGCACTGCACGAAAAGATTCCCTTTGGCATCCGGCAGAGTGCTGACGGTTCCTTTCAGTCCCATGGATACGATTTTTACGCTGTCGCCCTTTTTCAGTTTTTTGGGATCCGGTGTTTTTTGCTTTGGCTCCACATTTTTCAGCCCTAATTTGGCATTTTTATCGTCGATCTTATCTCTGACTTTCTGGCGCTTATTCTCCAGGTCCCGGATATCCGATCCGCTTCCGGCCTTATGAAAGGCGCGGATCGTCTCGTCGGCCACATCTTTGGCCTCCTGCAGAATCTGTCTGGCCTGTTCGTTGGCCTCGCGCAGGATCTTGTCCCTGGCGGTGTCAAGTTTTTCGTTTTTGGCTTTCAACTGGCTTTCCAGTGTCTTGATGCGCTCTTTATATTCGGCGATCTCCCGATGCTCTTTTTCAATGGTAAGTCTGCTGGCTTCCAGGTTGGCGATAACGTCCTCGAAACTTTCGTCCTCTTTGCTGATCTGTTCTCTGGCGGAGGCAATGATATCGTCCGGAAGTCCCAGCTTGGAGGAGATGGCAAAGGCGTTGCTCTTGCCGGGAATGCCGATGAGCAGCCGATAGGTGGGGCGCAGGGTCTCCACGTTGAATTCACAGCATGCGTTCTCCACAAAGGAAGTGGAGAGTGCATACAGCTTCAGTTCGCTGTAATGTGTGGTGGCCATGGTGCGGATTCCCCTGTCATGGAGATGGTTCAGGATAGCGATAGCCAGAGCAGCGCCCTCCGTGGGATCCGTCCCTGCGCCGAGTTCGTCAAACAGGCACAGGGAATTTTCATCCGCATGTGCCAAAATGTGGACAATGCTGGTCATGTGGGAGGAGAATGTACTGAGGCTCTGCTCGATGCTCTGCTCGTCGCCGATATCGGCATATACTTCCTCGAACACGGATAACTCGGAGCGGTCCAGCGCGGGAATATGCAGACCTGCCTGTCCGAGAAGAGTAAACAGTCCCACGGTTTTGAGGGACACGGTCTTGCCGCCGGTATTGGGACCGGTGATGACAAGCAGGTCAAAGTCACGGCCCAGTTCGATATCGATGGGCACGACCTTTTTCTTCTCCAGAAGCGGATGACGTCCCTTGCGGATGCGGATATAATGATCCGTGTTAAACAGGGGTTTTGTCGCGTTCTGCTCCAGGGCAAGCTTTGCCTTGGCAAATACAAAGTCCAGATGGGTCATCATTTTCTGGTTTGTGGCGATTTCATCGGCGTGTTCCCCCGCCTGGGCGCTCAGATCCGCCAGAATCACCTCGATTTCTTTCTGCTCCCGGATGGCAAGTTCCCGCAGCTGGTTGTTCAGATTGACTACGGCAGCCGGTTCGATGAAAAAGGTGGAGCCGGTGGAGGACTGGTCATGGATCATGCCGGAGACCTGGCTCTTGTATTCCGCCTTTACCGGGACACAGTACCGGTTGTCGCGCATGGTGACCACCGCGTCCTGGAGATAGCCGCGCTGCGGTCCGGTGATCATGGAATTCAGCTGGTTATGAATTTTCTCGCCGGTGAGTGTAATCTGGCGCCGGATGCTTTTCAGCGTACTGCTGGCATCGTCCGCGATTTCCTCCTCGGAGAGGATGCATCTGCGGATCTCATTTGCCACCTGAGTCAGGGGAGAGAGCGCGTCAAAGTACCCATCCAGGCTGTCTGTTGGGATCTCCTCGTTTTCCTCTGCTGTAAGGCTGCTCCGGGAAGCGCGGCGGTCACTGTTTTGTCCGTAGGAGCGGATGCGGCTTACGTTGTCCAGCAGGCCTGCGATCTTCAGAAGTTCCGGGGCGGAGAGGGTGCTGCCGATCTGCAGTGTTCTCACCGCGAAGCCGATATCCTTATTCCCGCCAAAGGAGGTGCTTCCGTTTTTAAAGAGCCGGGCAAGGGCATCGGCGGTTTCCGTCTGGGCAGTTTCGATTTCCTCCGTGTCCGTCATGGGAAGAAGCGCGCTGCAGACTTTTCTGCCCGGGTCGGAATCCGCCTTTTCCGTCAGCAGCGCGATGATTTTATTATATTCCAGTGTGCGTAATACTTTTTCGTTCATATATACCTCTGTCATTTCCCGGCAGCAAACGGAAAAACGACGATTCCCCGACGTGCCGTTTTGGAAAGGAAAAGAGGATACGGGGGTATCCTCTTTTATCTGACTGTCTCCTCAATGAGTGAAACAATGGTTTCAATAGCGTCTTTTTGCTGGCATTGTTTCATGTTGTCAATATATACCTGCCTGGAACAGTACAGTTCCTGCACCTTTTCCACCAGCAGATTTTCCGTCAGATAGTCCTCGTCGATGACGATGGAAAATCCCTGGGCTTCAAAGGATCTGGCGTTGAGCAGCTGGTCGCCCCGGCTGCTGGAAGAAGGCAGGGGGATCAGGAGGTTTGGCTTGTGCAGTGCCAGCAGTTCACAGATGGCGTTGGCTCCCGCCCGTGAGATAACCACGTCCGCCATAGCGAAGATATCCTTTAATTCATTTTTCAAATATTCAAATTGTTTGTAACCCTCTACTTTCAGAAGCAGGTTATCCATTTTATCCCTGCCGCACAGGTGGACTACCTGAAAGTCCTCAAGCAGCTTGGGGAGCGCCTGGCGCACTGCCTGATTGACGCTGGCCGCGCCGGAACTGCCCCCGATGACCATGACCACCGGTTTGTTGGCGGTAAAGGAGCACAGGTCAAGCGCGCTGATACGGTTTCCCTGCGTCAGTTCTTTGCGGATGGGCGAGCCGGTGAGAACCGCTTTTCCCTCCGGCAGCATGGACAATGTCTCGGGAAAGTTGCAGCATACTTTTACGGCGGCCGGTATACACAGCTTATTGGCCAGCCCCGGCGTCATGTCGGATTCGTGGATGATACAGGGAATGTCCAGGGAATCCGCGGCCCGCACTACCGGGACGCTGACAAATCCGCCCTTGGAAAAGACAATATCCGGCTGTATTTCCTTTAATATTTTTCTGGCTTCCCGGTAACCCTTGATCACCCGGAAAGGATCCGTAAAATTCTTGGGATCAAAATAACGCCGGAATTTGCCCGTGGCGATTCCATAGTACGGAATGTCGAAGTCGCCGATCAGCCTTTTTTCAATGCCGTCGTAGGAACCCATATAATAGATTTCATAGCCTGATTCGCGTAAGCGGGGAATCAATGCGATGTTCGGGGTCACATGCCCCGCCGTCCCGCCGCCTGTCAAAACGATTTTTTTCAAATTTACAGCCTCCCAGAGAAACCTGATTTTATTTCAAACGCCGGCCCGCCAGGCGCGCCGGTATTTGATGCTGCGATCCGCATTTTTATGCTTTAGTTCGAAATGCTCTCCAGCGCCTGCGCCAGCTGATCGGGGCAGGAGGTGGATTTGAATCCGCATTTAATGCCCTTTAACCTGGAAATGGCATCTTCCACGCGCATTCCTCTGACCAGGCTGGAGATGCCCTGCAGATTGCCGTTGCATCCTCCGGTGAATTTTACGGAATCGATGACTCCGTCCGTAACCTGAATATCGATTGACTGAGAGCACACGCCCTTCGGTTTATATGTCATAGCAGCCTCCATTCTGACCGGTTTTTCTCTTCTGAACACACCGGATCTTGCAATGATATAGTTCAAGAAAAGATTATAGCAGAAAAATGGTGTAAGTGCCAGTATTTTGCGATGAAAATATATTGTGAGCGAAAGATTTTATCAATATAATGTATGTTAACCGGTGAAAAGAGATTCCGGAGAAAAGCGGAGGTATAAGCATGTTTCGGATATTGACAGAGGAAAAGTGGATTTCGGCCGCTATGCTGGCAACTTTGGCGCTGAGCATAATCGGCAGGATTATTATATGGATATTATACCAGAATATGATAAGAGAGACAGAGAATATGTCGGCTACAAAAAATAAAAGCCTGAAACAGTGCAAGCTGAAATTTGTCAATTGTTATCAGCTGAACCGGGGTGTGGCAAATGTTCCCGTATTTGTGGACAAGTTTCTGAGCAGACTGTCCCTGGGACCGTTTCGCTACCATACGATCTACCATTTGTCGGGACAGATGATGCTTCTTTCCGTTCTGTTTGCGGGGATCGGCATCTGTAAAGGCATCATAGAGGGACGATTTCTGGGCGACCTGCTTCCTTTTTATATTATCAGTTTCCTGGGGATGTACCTGTTTTTTTCGGTCTCTGCCGTTACGGATATCAAGGATAAGAGAAGAGTGCTCAAAATCAATCTGGTGGATTATCTGGAGAACCACATGATCAACAAGCTGGGAGGCGTGGAGCGTGATCTGGAGATCGTGGATCCAGGGAAGAGGGAGCGGACCATGGAGCGGACCATGGATGTGCTGACAGGCGGGAGAGCCGCCGCCTCCGCTCAGACCATAGAGACAGACAGAACCGCGGCCATTACCCGGGAGGAGCGGCGGGAACTGGAGCAGCTGCTGAGAGAATTTCTGACATCATGACGAACTGCCGTGTGAAAAAGCGTTCCGCGCGCCGGGCATCTGAAATTTTACATTTGTCTTGAATTTGAAATGGTTCTTTGTTACACTGAGAGCAGCGGAAATTGTGAGAAATTTTGGCAATCTTCCCTGTAAATCACATTAAATTCAAAGGAGCGGGATTATGAGCGAAAAAGTAACGTTTGACTATTCCAAGGCAGAATCTTTTATCTCTGCGGCTGAAGTAAAGAGAATGAAAAAACTGACCCAGGACGCCAGGGAGACGCTGGTGAACAAGACGGGCGACGGAAACGATTTCCTGGGCTGGATCGATCTTCCGGTGGACTATGACAAGGAGGAGTTTGCCAGGATCAAGAAAGCGGCGGAAAAGATCGGACAGGATTCCGAGGTGCTGGTGGTGATCGGCATCGGCGGGTCTTATCTGGGAGCAAGAGCCGCCATTGAGTTTCTGAGACACAGCTTTTATAATGTGGTAGACAAGAGCATCCGCAAAACGCCGGAGATTTATTTCGCCGGAAATTCCATCAGTTCCACATATTTAAAACATCTGATCCAGGTGATCGGTGACAGAGATTTTTCTGTCAATATTATTTCCAAATCCGGCACCACCACGGAGCCTGCCATTGCGTTCCGTGTGTTTAAGGAACTGCTGGAAAAGAAATACGGAAAGGAAGAGGCGGCGAAGAGAATTTACGCCACCACCGACAAGGCCAGAGGAGCGCTGAAGAAGCTGGCCACGGAAGAGGGATATGAAACCTTTGTGGTGCCCGATGATGTGGGCGGACGTTTTTCCGTACTGACGGCCGTGGGACTTCTTCCTATTGCGGTCAGCGGCGCGGACATTGACCGGCTGATGGAGGGTGCGGCCAGCGCCAGAGTGCGCTGCCTGGAAAACGCGTTTGAGGAGAACGACGCCATGCAGTATGCGGCAGTCCGCAATATTCTGATGCGGAAAGGAAAATCCGTGGAAATTCTGGCCAATTATGAGCCTTGCGTGCATTATGTCTCCGAGTGGTGGAAGCAGCTGTACGGCGAGAGCGAGGGCAAGGATCAGAAAGGTATTTTCCCCGCAAGCGTGGATCTGACCACAGACCTGCATTCCATGGGACAGTTTATTCAGGACGGCGCCAGGATCATGTT
Source organism: Lachnospiraceae bacterium (assembly GCA_014804185.1). Taxonomy (GTDB): domain Bacteria; phylum Bacillota; class Clostridia; order Lachnospirales; family Lachnospiraceae; genus Acetatifactor. The sequence continues at coordinate 3,176 of JAAVAG010000167.1, read as the reverse complement.
TGAGACTGTGATCGAGATTGAAAAGTCTCAGGAGGAGATCGTGATCGGGGAGGAGCCGGTGGATCTGGACGGACTGAACTATCTGGCCGGAAAGACGGTGGATTTTGTGAACAAGAGCGCCATGAACGGAACGATTCTGGCGCATACGGACGGACAGGTACCCAACTTTATGGTGAAAATCCCGGAGGTCAATGAATTTTATCTCGGAGAACTGTTCTATTTCTTTGAGTTTGCCTGCGGTGTCAGCGGATATCTGAACGGTGTGAATCCTTTTGACCAGCCGGGTGTGGAAAGTTATAAGAAAAATATGTTCGCACTGCTGGGGAAACCCGGTTATGAAGAGCAGAGGGCCCAGTTGTTAAAGCGTCTGGAGGCCTGAGCGTGAAAAAAATGGGAAGTATCCTGCTGGCGGCCGTTATGCTGTTTCTGACGGCCTGCGGCGGGAAAGAAGCGGAAGTTCCGTATATACCCGGTGTGTTTACAGGGGCAGGCTATGAATCGGAGTACGTGGGTTACCGGTTCACTGCCCCTGTGGGCTGCACAGTGCTCAGCCGGGAGGAGAAAGAGAAACTGACCGGTATCGTGATAGAAACAGCGGGGGAGGACGCTGAGGCTCTGCAGGAAGCCTATGCCGATCAGACGGTAATTTATGATCTGATTGCCAGTATGCCGGGGGGAGCCAATGTAAATGTGGTATGCAGCAAACGCGGCACAAATGGCATGACTTCGGACCAGCTGGTAAAGGAACTGAAAAAACAGCTGGCTGCGTCTCCTGCCATGGATGCCGCATTGTCGGGCAGTTATAAGGCAGTGCCCTCTGAAACTTACGAGGAAGTCAGCTTTGCAGGCGGAAATTATACAAAAGTGACGGCTGAAGTGACCGTGGGAGAGATACGGATGAATCAGGAGTATTATGTCTGTATAAAACCCGGTTATGTGGTAAATATTACGTTTACATATGCGCCCGGAAATGAAGCGGACCGGGATGCGCTGGCAGGTGCTTTTTCGGCGTATTGAGCGGGCCGGGTATATTTGGCGGAGCGCGAAAGCCGCGGCGGAAGAAATGGGGCGTCCGCCTTTTGCGGGCAGGAGTATAAATTTATGAATATAGTAGTTTTGGAGCGAAACAGTGTGGGACCGGATATCGACATGTCCTGTTTTCAGGATCTTGGGAACGTAACCTATTATCTCAACACGGTTTCGCAGCAGGAGGTGGCGGAGCGCGTCAGGGATGCGGATGTGGTCGTCGTAAACAAAGCGCCCATGAACGAGGCTTCTTTAAGGGATGCGCTGCATCTGAAGCTGATCTGCGAACTTGCCACCGGATATGATAACTGTGATCTTGGGTACTGTAAGAGCCGGGGAATCAAGGTGTGCAATGTGGCGGATTACTGCAGCGGCATGGTGGCGCAGCATACCTTTGCGCTGGCGCTTGCCCTGGTGCAGAAGCTGGCCCACTATGATCATTATGTGAAATCCGGCGCGTACAGCGCGCAGGACCGGTTTTCCAATTTTGACATTCCCTTTACGGAACTGGAGGGAAAAACCTGGGGCATTGTGGGCATGGGCAATATCGGAAGGCGGGTGGCAAAGATCGCTTCGGCGTTTGGATGCCGGGTGATTTTTCACTCCGTCACCGGAAAAAGCCGGGTGACGGACTATCCGCAGGTGGACAAGGATACGCTGCTTGCGGAGAGCGATTTTCTTTCGCTGCACTGCCCTCTCAGCGATCTGTCCAGGAATTTTATTGACCGGCAGGCGCTGCAGAAGATGAAAAAGACGGCGGTGCTTATCAATGTGGCACGGGGGCCGGTGGTAAACAATACGGATCTGTATGAGGCTCTGCTGACGGGAGAGATCATGGCCGCAGGGCTGGATGTGCTGGAGCAGGAGCCGCTGCGCCCGGAAAATCCTCTGAGCAGGCTGCAGGACAGCAATCAGATCATTATCACGCCCCACCTTGCCTGGGGCAGTGTGGAAGCCAGAACCAGATGCGTGGCCGAAGTGTACAAAAATATAGAAAGTTTTCTGAACGGTACGGACAGGAATCTGGTCAGTATGTGATAAAATCCGGCGAAGGGAGCCGGGGGAGGTTTGGACATGACGGATAAGATCAGGCAGCTGCTTGTGAAATACAGAGAGATCATTATTTATCTGATTGTGGGCGTTCTGACCACCATTGTTTCCTGGGGAGCCTGCTTTATCGTGGATTGGCTGTTTCTGGATCACACTATCGAATGGCAGGATGATATTATCAATGCCATCGGATGGGTTGCCGGTGTGCTCTTTGCCTATCCGACAAACCGCAGATTTGTGTTCCGGAGCCGCAATCCGCATATTATGAGAGAGTTTCGCGGGTTTGCCGCATCCAGAGTCTCCACTTTGCTGCTGGATCTTGCGATCATGCGCATTACGGTGAATTGGTTGGGGCTGGACTTCTGGATCGCAAAAGTATTCATATCGTCCGTGCTGGTGATGATCGCCAACTATGTGTTCAGCAAGGTGCTGGTGTTTCGAAAGAAAAAGACAGCAGAGGATGTAAGTGAGGAAACGGGGAAGTGAAAGTACGTATTTCAAGTATCCCGCTGATGCTGGACTGGATAGAAGAAGTGGGAAATTCTTCCGGGGATGAACAGTCCCTGCGCCGGATTCTAGCTCATCCGGATTACCAATTTGAGGCCAGACGGTATGGGTTGTCTTCCACGGAACATCTCATTTCTTACTTTTCAAAGCTGAAAAGCATTACTTCTGATGAGATCCCGGAGTTGAGCAGTGACCGCCGGAATGCGCTACGGGAAAAGCATGAACTATGGATGGACTGTGCGGGCAGTCCGGAAAAGTATAGAAAGCGGTATGAAAAAGTAAGAGGCATGCTATGTGAGGAAAACATAAGATATTTGCAGAAGAAGCTGCGCTGCGCTTTTCCGCAGACTGCTGCTTTGAATGGCATAGATGACTCAGAGATTGTCTCTACTCTCAGCTTTGGGCCGTCTTTTGGTTATGTATTTGAGAACGCGCTGCATCTGGATCTGTTCGGCATTGGCAAATATTGTACGCCGGAGGAACTTCCTTTTATCATTTTGCACGAGATGCACCATTTGGCGGTGCAGAAGCTGATAGGGGAGTACGGCTCTTTTACAAAAGGGTTCAGTCCGGCGGAAGAGTATATCTTTCGG
>JAAVAG010000166.1 GCA_014804185.1 Lachnospiraceae bacterium | reverse complement strand
TGAAATTTAGTTGTCAGCGGATCACGCAGAAAAATCACAAGATCGATCTGATTATGCTCGATCTGAGCCCCCATCTGCTGCTCGCCCCCCAGATGTCCCGCCAGATATTTATGGATAGATAAATTGGTGACCTCTTCTATCAGCCGTCCTGTAGTTCCCGTTGCAAATAATTCGTTTTTGCTTAAAATCCCCCTGTAAGCGATACAAAAATTCTGCATCAGCTTCTTTTTGGCATCATGTGCAATTAATGCTATATTCATACCTTTACCCTCTCTTCGTTTTTTATGCAGTAAATTCTAGTGTCTGTATTGAAGCCTTACATTCAGTACGAATCCCATGCCGATATATAAACTCATCAGTGATGTCAGCCCATAGCTGACAAATGGAAGCGGCAGCCCTGTACATGGCAGAAGAAAAGTGCTGACGCCGATATTGAAAAATCCCTGAACGACCACCAGCGTCCCCATTCCCGCCGCAATGATCGATCCTGCCATATCTTTTGCTTTTGCCGCTATGGCCAGACATTCCAGCCCAATCAGCACAAGCAGCCCCACAACAACGCAGCCGCCCTCAAATCCGAATTCTTCTCCAATCACCGCAAATAGAAAGTCTGTCTGCGGTTCCGGAATATAATTTCCGTTTTTCACGGAGCTGACTTCATTATTCTTATATCCCTTGCCCGTAAGCTGACCGGAGCCGATGGCTATCACAGAATTATTCTGCTGATAAGCCTCTTTCATGGCATACTCCTCCGGGTCTATAAATGACAGTATCCTGTTCTTCTGATACTCATCCAGAATCTTCTGATCCGGCTGCAGGATAAGACTTATAAAGATAACCGCTGCAGGTATGACTACCGCCAATATGCCAAGAATAATTTTATAGCTGAGACCTCCCACAAACATAATGACACAAAAGAGTATCAGAATTATTATGCTGGTAGACAGATCCGGCTGCTCCTCAACCAGATACCATGGTATCCCCACAAGCACAAGACATATGGAAATATATCGGAACGTATTGATGCGCTCTTTATATTTCATGATAAACTGTGCAAAGAATAAAATCAATAAGATTTTTACAAGTTCTGAAGGTTGAAAACGGAAACTTCCGATCTCAAACCACCTCTGCGCACCAACGCCGCTGCCACCCAGGGCGCCGTACAGAGACACTGCCGTAAGAAGTCCTAATATGACCAGGTAAATGATCCAGTAAAACTTCAATACCCAGGAATAATCAATAAAAGATATGATGATCATCAGGGTGAAGCCGGCCAGAACTCCATAGACCTGTTTGGACTGAAGCGACTCCTTGGCACTGCCTATCGCCAGGATTCCTATGACAGACAGTGCCACAATGATAATGATCAGTTTAAAGTCATAATCCCGCAGTCGGTAATGTTTAAACATAGTTCCTTTCCTTTAACGGTATCATTTGTTCAGATCCAGGATTGGAATATTGGCATACAGAGTAGGGTTTTTCATATTTCTTCCGCCTTTTGTTCCTGTCTTGCTGATCTGTATTTCCATGTTGCCCGCATCTATTTTCATATACTTAGAGATGACCTTGGCTATATCAGCTTTGATCATTTCCATCATTTCCGGCGAACAGTTGACTCTGTCTGAGATCAATAAAATCTTCAGCCGGTCTTTGGCAACTTCCTTAGAATGTTTTTTCCTAAACAAATGTCTCATCACTGCCGCCTCCTTTACACTTTGTGAAATATTCCGGTCACCCTGGTCCAGAAAGAAATACTCTTCTCCTGTTCCATGAACGGAACCTCTTTGCCCAGCACACGGTGACAGATATTCTGATAAGCCTGTCCCGCAGGAGATGCACTTCCCACCAGAGGTTCGCCCTGATTTGTGGAAATTACAACATTTTCATCATCCGGAACAATACCGATCAGAGGAAGAGCCAGAATGTCTACCACATCGGCGGAAGACATCATATCTCCCCTTCTCACCATTTCAATTTTCAGACGGTTGATAATCAATTCGATTTTCTGAAATTCATTCGCTTCCAGAAGTCCGATAATACGATCCGCATCCCGGATTGCCGAAACCTCCGGTGTCGTGACGACCAGAGCCCTGTCCGCACCCGCAATGGCATTTTGAAATCCCTGCTCGATCCCGGCCGGACAGTCCAGAATGATATAGTCAAACTGAGACTTCAAGTGTTCGATCATCTTGACCATCTGCGCGGGAGTGACTGCCGATTTGTCCCTGGTCTGCGCGGACGGCATCAGATACAGTCCCGGATTGCGCTTGTCCCGGATCAGTGCCTGTTTAACACGGCAGTTTCCCTCTACCACATCTACCAGGTTATATACGATACGATTTTCCAGGCCCATGACAACATCCAGATTGCGCAGACCTATATCTGTATCGATCAGGCACACTTTTTTGCCCATTCTGGCCAGTCCTGTTCCTACGTTTGCTGACGTGGTGGTTTTGCCCACGCCGCCTTTTCCTGATGTGACGACAATTACTTCACTCATGCTTTCCTCCATTTCTGCGCAATGCCACGCGCATTTTTGCTTTCATGAATATAATAATTTCGTCCCCTGAAGCCTTTTAAAAAGATTCCAGTAATTCTTTTGTAAGAGGTTCCATCACCAGTCGGCTGTTTTTGACATAGGCGATCTTCGGCTGTACTTTTGGCCTGATTCCCCATTTTGGTTTTGCAGAACTTTTGTATTTGAAATCGCCGATTTTTAATTTTTCCGGCTCCATTTCAAGCGCGACAACATAATGCGAGTCACTGCCGTTACCGCCCGCATAGGCTTCCCCATACAGGCCGCCCAGAATAATTATATCCCTGGCGGAGATAATTGTGCTTCCGGGATACACATCTCCCAGCACCACAATGCTACGCTCGGTTTCCAGCGTCTGATTGTTTTTTAAAGTCCCTTTGTAGAACTGTCCTTCGCCGCCATCCGGCGATATCCGCCGGTCCGTTTCCTCAATCGCACTGATAAAGCGTTGATTTGCAGGCTCATCCTTTCCAATCACACAGACAATATTCAGGTCGCTGTTTTGGCGGATCGTGTCGATAACCTGCAGTTCCTCCGTACAGTCCAGCGTCCTGCCGTCTATGGATAACGCCATTCTGGCAGTTCCGAAAAAATTTCTCGCCTGGGAAAACCTGGCAGCTATCTCATGTAAAAGATCTTCAAATGAACACTCGTCACTCAAAATCAATGAAATGCCATTCTGGTAGCTTTTTATCAAGACAGCTTCTTTCATATCAATATTAATGCCTCCTTCTTCGTTTACGGCCTTACGCCGCGGGCAGAATCAGTCGTTGTTAAAGCCTGCCGCATCCAGATCGTCCGCCACACCGGTGATGATTTCGTCGGGCTGTGCAAGCCCGTAATAATATTTGAGTACATCGCGGGTAACCTGCGCGGCATAATCGGAAGTGTATCCGAATGTGATACGGGTAGCGATGGCAATCTCCGGTTCCTCATAGGGAGCATAACCTACGAACAGTGCATGATTGGCTCGGCTTAAGTTTTCCTGTGCAGTACCGGTTTTGCCCGCAACATTTACCGCCAGATTGGAAAAATAGGTTTTTCTCTCTACCACCTGTCTCATGCCATTATGAATGGCGTTCCAATAACTGTCCGGCATTTCAATCAGGTTACGCACTTTTGGTTCAAAATCAATGATTGTATTTCCCTCCGGATCGCTGACTCTGCTCAGCAGGGTCAGATCAAAACATGTTCCGCTGTTTGCAACAGCAGTCACATAGCGTGCAAGCCCTATTGTGGTAAAATTATTATTGCCCTGGCCTATGGCTGACTGAATCGGGTATTCTGTGGAAACCTGCGGTGCTGATTCAGCGATCTCTACCCCGGATTTTTCCGTAAGACCATACAACTCCGCATATTTCTCCAGCATGTCCAGCCCGGTCTGTGCGTCATAGGATCCGTCAACCATGCTCATCTGGTATCCCATCTCATAAAAGAAATAGTTACAGGACTGTGCAATTGCCCCTGTCACATTGAGAGAACCATGGCGGCCTCTGGGATAAATCCAGCATCTGGGGGACGGCGTGACTGTCTCATAAATACCCATACAGTTTATAGTACTTCTCAGCCCGATCAGATTTTCGCTCAGCGCGGCTGTGGCGGTCACCATCTTATAGGTGGAGCCGGGCGCCGAACGCTGCTGAGTTGCATGATTCCACAGCGGCTCTGATTTGTCAGTTCTGAGACTTGCCAGATAGTCCGCGTTGGACATTTTATTATTGTCATACCCCGGATAAGAGACAAGCGCCAGCACCTGGCCGGTATTTACATCCACAATCACCACAGAACCGCTGCAGGGATCCAGCGCAAGCTGTGCAGGCGTGATCTCCAGGCTCTTTATGCGGTTCAGCATAAACTGATAGGGAGAAATCTTATTCTGGTACAGCAGCTGTATATCGCCTTCACTGATCTCCACCAGACCCTGTTCACACAGCAGCAGACAGACCTGTCTGCCCGTAATGACATCCGATTTGATCATGTACTTATACAGTTTTTTCTGAAATTCCGCAGTTTGATCCAGTATCTCAAAAATGCATTCCAACACCTGGTTATAAATGGTTTCCGAATCCGCATATTTGCTGTCCAGGCTGATCTTAGTCACATCGATCCAGCCCATAGAAACGGCATAACTCAGGTATTCTTTCAGACTTATCGTCTCATCCCTTGTCCAGGCAAGATAAGTAGAGTCAGAAGTATTTACTTTGGAAGAATCCAAAATTCCTCTCTCGGTAAGATAAGAGACGATATTGCTCTCATAAACCTGATATTCCGCTTTCAATTTATTATAAGGGGTCTGTTTTTCCGTCAGTTCTTCCCGCAGAACTGCATAGACGTTCTCCCTGTACTCCAGATAACTCTGATAGACCTCCTGCTCCGTTTCGGAAGCATATTCGGAAGTGAACAGACCGGTATTGATGACGTTGTTGTTAAACAGGGCAAAATAAACGTCATAAATCGGTATGGGCATCTGACGCGTATTTGCATCTTCACTGCTGACTTCTTTGATATTCTGTATATATGTGAGCAGTATACCCGCAATCTTTTGTTCCAATATATTGTACACGGCCATCTGCAGATCCTTGTCAATGGAAAGATAGATGTCCTTTCCCGCTTCCGCTCCCCAGGACTCCTCTTCCAGAATGCTCATGACCTTGCCGGTATTATTGACAAATACGGTTTCGACTCCTTTCTTGCCCTGCAGCGTTGTTTCCATGTAAGATTCAATACCGCTCTTACCCACTACATCGTTCATGGAATACCGCTCCCCTGAGCCGCCCTCCTCCAGATCAGCCTGATTGAAAGATTCGATCTCATCGGTGGCGATTTTCCCGGTATAGCCGATAATATGAGAAAAATAAATACTGTCCACATATCTCCTGACCGTATCCTCCTCAATGGTTACACCGTCCAGAATGTCGGCGTTTTCCAGAATGGCAGCCACGGTCCTCTCATTGACATCGGTAGCCACAGTGGTACCCATATATTTTTGAAAAGAGGTCAGGCTCATCGCATATCGTATAGTCACGATCTGCAGAACTTCCTTTTTGGTATATCCCTTTCCCGGGATAAAATCACTTTGTGTGTTGTCTTCCTCCTCATAGTCGCCAATGGCGAAACGATTTAATCCCGCCATATAATCCATCACTTCATCCGGTGTGGATGTTCGCTGCTCTTCTGTCAGATCCTGAATATAACTCTCTCCATAAATATCCGCCAGAAAACGCAGTTTTCTTGTCTCGCTGGCGGCCGCAAATGCATACTGACCGTTCTCGTCCAGCACAATACCGAAATCGTTGGTAATTTCGTCGCCGTTTTTTTCGATCATTTTAATCAGACAGTAGATATTTTCATTTAACTGTACGTTTTTGGATCTGCCTGTGGTTTCATAAACATCTTCTATTTTTACGGAATAGGCAAGTTCGTTATAGGCAAGAAGCTGCCCGTTTCTGTCATAAATATTGCCGCGGGTAGCAGAGATCTCGCGAGTCTTTTTGCTCTGCAAAATAAAGTCGTCCAGATATTCCTGACCATGGATTATCTGCAGATTAAAAAGCCGGTAAATCAAAATTCCACCTAATGCCAGAAAAAAAAGGATCAGAACCGTCAGACGGCTTGTAACAATATGAAAAAATATTTCTCTGATTCGTTCAAATAAATTTCTGGGCACTTCTTTTCTCCCTTGCTTCCAGTTTCCCATTGATCTTTAAAATAATCGGATACAATAAGAGTGTCACTACAATTGTATACACTGTCTCCGGCAGAATGACCGCGCGCATATAATAAGAAAAATGCAGCCGCCCTCTGAGAAGAAACATCAATATATAACTCATCATCCCGAATGACAGATCGCTCACCACAATCAAAGCCATGGGAAGTTTAATGTCCTCCGGATAAAAGATACCGGAAAATTTACCGTTCAGATAACCTATGTACATCAGAATCAGCGCCTGCAGGCCAACGATCT
>JAAVAG010000165.1 GCA_014804185.1 Lachnospiraceae bacterium | reverse complement strand
GTTGAGCAGGATGGGTCCCGGCTGCCCGCCGCATATATCCCTGCACAGATGCTTTCGGATACAGCGGTGGTATCTCCGGGACAGTTCTCCAAAGCCCTCTCCCGAATATCCGAGGATAGTTTCCGGAACGGCCAGCGTCTCGCCTCTTTCCAGCGGATAATGAAACAGTTCGTCATGCAGCCCCATCAAAAGTCTGGTCTGCCCATACTGGTCTTTTTCCGCCTCGCACAGAAAATTGCCGCTGTACACAAAGACCATGCCATAACAGCGCCCGCTCTCCTCCGTTGCGGACTCCTCCACCATCATAACCGCCGGATTGTACTGGTGACTGGACGCGCCTCTGCGGCTTCCGATCCTGTAGTTTCCGTGTGCGATTTTCTGACGCTGCAGATTGCGCTCCATGGCATGTCTTCCGTAAAAACTGAGTATTTCATATTCCCCGCCGGGAAAATCCAGGCAGGCGGACGCCGCTTTCTCCACAATAATCTTCTCACCGCCCCGGTTGGTGATGATTGCGCTCCTGGTAATCATATCCATGTTCTCCAACACGCCGTACAGAAGCCGCACCTGTACGCCGCCCGTCACATCCTCCAGCAGGATTTCCAGCGTCTGCGCCTCCTCCTGAGAGGCATGGACTGCCGGAAGTCCCGGCAGCCCATACTTTCCTTTTCTGATTTCATGGCTGACATAGCGCAGATCACAGCATTCCGAGCCGTCCGCGTTGCGGATAACCAGCGCGCTGCTCCGGTAATCGCCGGTTCCAAGAGAAGGATACTCCTGAGGCAGCGCATCCAGAGAATATGTTCTGTCATTGCCCGCATCGGACGGATTTCCAGAGAACCCCCTGTCGTAATAGGTCAGAAGATAGTCCATACTGCCGGATATTTTTCCGCCATAATACAGATGCAGAAGAAAACCGAAATTGTCCACTTTCATCTGATAAGAGGTATGCTCCGTGTTTAGGGTAAAAATTTTGTCCCGCTCCTGAAATTGAATCGCCATAATCCGCACCAAGCCTTTTTATTTTATTGTACTATTTTACCGCGCCGTTTACAACACCGTTTAAAATCTGTTTCTGGCAAATAATATAGAATACAAGAATCGGAATCAGCGACAGCAGATAAGAGGCGAACGCCAGATTATAGTTAGTACCAAACTGCGACTGGAAATTCAACTGTGCCAGCGGCAAAGTGTTCTGGCTGGTTCCTGCCATTATGACCAGCGGCGTCATCACATCGTTCCACACAGCCAGCGCCGTGAGTACCGCAACCGTGGCATGCATAGGCCGCATAATGGGAAAGATGATCGTCCAGTAGGTCCGCCATGTGGAAGCGCCATCCACCCTTGCAGCCTCCTCCAGCGCCATGGGAATATTCACCAGATAGCCGGAATACAGCAGGACATTCATGGGCATATAGAAAACCACATACAGGATAATAACGCCCGCCCAGTTGGCCAGTCCCAATTCCGCCGTCTGTTTTGCCAGAGGCATCATCAGGATAGCGAAAGGAACAAACATGCCGCTTACGATAAAGAGATATACAAAGTTATAAAATTTGCTTTTCTTATTTCTCCCCAGGGCATATCCCATCAGAGAGTGTATCAGCACGGATACCACCACCGTAACGCCTGTGATCAGCAGGCTGTTTTTCAGGGAATTCCAGAAATCTGTCACCTGCATGGCCTCCCGGAAATTATCCAGATTCCATGATTTGGGCAGAGACAGAATGCCGCTTATGCTGTTCGTCATCTCCGAAGGCTGCTTAAAAGCGATTACTACGGTCATATACAGCGGAAAAATAATTGTCAGAAGCCCCAGAACCAGCAGGATCATTGCCGTTTTATTTGCTTTCATCGCTACTGATGTTTTTGTCATAACTGTTCCTCCTTTGAACCGGAAAATTTCATCTGCGCAACAGAGACGACCACAATGACGATAAAGAATACTACCGCGTTGGCGCTCTGGAATCCGAACTGCCCTCCGGACATACCGTTGTTATAAATCAGATAAGAGATAGACTCCGTGCTCTGCGCGGGTCCTCCCTTTGTCAAAGCTACGATCTGGTCAAATACCATCAGGAAGTTTTTCACGCACAGCACCATGTTGATGGAAAAAAACGGAATGATCAGCGGGAAAGTCAGATAGCGGAACTGTTTCCATCCGGTAGCCCCGTCCAGTCCTCCGGCCTCATAAACGTCCTCCGGCACCGTCTGCAGACCCGAGATATAAATGATCGTGTTCATGGCTATGGCCTGCCATGCGCAGACTACCATCACACCGATCCATGCCCGGCTGGGACTGGACAGGATGCTTGTGCCCAGAGCGGTGATCCCGGTCATATCCGCCAGCGCGGGAAGAATGTAGGTAAAAAAGTAGTTGAAAATATAACCTACCACCAGCGATCCCAATATATTGGGCAGAAAGTACGCGCCACGGAAAAAGCTTTTTGCCCTGATTTTGCTGTTCAGCCCCAGAGCCAGCACCAGACTGATCACATTCACCACAATGGTCGTCACAATGGCAAGCTTAAACGTGAACAGATAGGATTTGCCGACCCGGCCGTCGGAAAACAGATCAATATAGTTCCGAAGCCCCACCCAGTCATACTTTCCGAAGCCTTTGAAGTTTGTAAAGCTGTAGATCACACCGCGGATCAACGGAATCGTATTAAAACAGACAAACAGCGCCAGGATCGGAATCGTAATAAACAGAAACGTCCTTTTTCTTTCATTCTTCATCATCTTTTCTCTCCTTTATTCCTTACTCATTTCCGTGCGTTTTCTCATACTCCTGCACCAGCCGGATGATATCCCTGTTGTACCGCTGCCAGTCCGAGTCAAACTTGGCAAGAAAAGTGTCTATATCCCCTTTGATCAGGAAAGTCTGAAGTTGCGCGTCCACGGCCATCTCAGAGGGATAATAGTGATCCTGATAATCCGTCATATTCCCTTCCTCTATGAAAGAAGTCATTCCGTCCAGTATGGGAGATAGTGTAAATTCCCCTTCCTTACATGGTACCGCATTCTGCGCGTCTATGTATTTCTGCAGGTTTTCATCCGCCAGAAGAAAATCCAGAACCTCGTAAGCCGCTTCCTTGTTCTTGCAATCCGCCGTCACACAGAAGCCAAGGTCTATTCCGGAATTCAGCGTTCTGCCCTCAGCCGTATCGCATGCCGGCATGACAAAGGAATCCATCTGCAGATCCGGATTTACCGAAAGAATCTGGGGCGCAGCGTAACTGCCTATTGGGTACATGGCGGATTCCCCTCTGGCAAATGCGGTACAGGCGTCATTGTACCCGTAAGCAAAAGGATCCTCCGGCCCGTATGGCAGCAGCTGCAGATATTTCTCCGACAGTTCACGGTACTCCCCTGTAAATGTGGTCTGTCCCTTATTGACCTGTCTCGCCGTATCGGCCGGTGCAAGTTCCACCGCCATGGCATTCCAGGGAGCCAGACAGGTCCATGTGTCCTTAAATCCGAAATAAAAAGGCAGTATCCCTTCCGCCTGGATCTCTTCGCACAGCGCTTTCAGTTCTTCCCAGGTCTCCGGCACTTCCCAGCCGTGCTGCGCAAACATTTCCTTGTTATAGAGGATACCCGCCGCATTCGCCACATACGGAACAATGTACGTTCCCTCTGTGGGTACCAGTTCCAGCGCCTCGGCAATATCCAGATACCCCTGCTTTACGTCCCGCAGCCCTATATACTCCGAAATGTCCGCCAGAATTTCCGCATCCACAAAATAGGAGTAGTTGATATCTCCGCCGATTCCTATGATGTCCGGATAATCTTCCCGGATAAATCTTGTCTTCAGAATCGTCATCGCATCGTTTGGCGAACTGATGGTCAGATGAATATCGTCGTGCGTCGCATTGAATTCCTCCTCCACCAGCTTAAAATAGTTTGCCGCCTCCGGCTTGTACTGCACAATTTCGATTTCGGTCCTGCCGCCACTGCCCGCATCTCCGCATCCCTGAACAGTAAGCGCCGCCAACACACAACATAACGACATTCCCAAGCATTTTATCCTTTTTCGTTTCATGGCACTTCTCCTTTTTTTTTGATAAATGCATTGTAACATACCTTTATGCTGTTTTTGTCCCATATAGATAAACTCATATAGCATTTTGATATATTCTGATATATAATGGGGGTACGGGAAGCGATTGCACAGAGGGAGGCAGCTTATGAGCGAGGTTATTTTTTCTGTTTTTCCCCAGGAAAATTTTGTGGATCTGGGACTGTATCAGTTTGGATGGGAGCAGTGTGATCCCTCCCATTCTTTCGGTCCTGCCGCCAGAAATCACTACCTGTTCCATTACTGCCTCTCCGGCACGGGAACACTGATCGCCGAAAACTCCAAAAAAGAATCTGTCTCCTACCAGATCAAAAGCGGACAGGGATTTATGCTTTTTCCGCATCAGATCTGTACCTATATAGCAGACAGAGATATCCCCTGGGAATATACATGGATTGAATTTGACGGACTGCGCGCCAAAGAAACTATAGAAGCGGCGGGACTGTCTGTAAACTGTCCCGTCTACAGAGCGCGCCACAAGGATATTTCCGAAACTATGAAATCAGAAATGCTGTATATTGTAAATCACAAAGATGAATCTTCCTTTCATCTGATCGGCCATTTGTATTTGTTCATCGACAGTCTGCTGCGCTCCTCCACCTCCGCTCCCATCAGCAAAGGAAGCCGCCTGCGCGATTTTTATATCAAGGAAGCTTTCTCTTTTATAGAGCAGAATTTCCAGAACGATATCTCCGTGGAAGATATCGCTTCTTTCTGCGGCCTGAACCGAAGCTACTTCGGCAAAATTTTTCATGAGTGCATGGGAAAATCCCCACAGGAGTTTCTGATCTCTTACCGCATGACAAAGGCCGCCGAACTGCTGAAACTGACCGAACTTTCCATCGGAGATATAGGAAATGCAGTCGGTTATCCCAACCAACTGCATTTCTCCAGAGCATTCAAAACCGTATACGGAATCCCGCCGAGACAATGGCGGAATGAAAACCCGCCTGCCGTCCTCAAATAAGTACAGACTCATCCGCAGTTTTCACGCTTCGCACTTCCAGTAATGCAGGCTGTAGGGCTCCAGTCTGCTTCCGCCGCCGAAATCATGTGTCTGCCCGGTGAGCAGATCCACCGCTCGCCCGCAGCCTGCGTCAAAATGCGCCGTGAACGCATCCGCATCCGCATTCACTGCCACCAGCACGCGCTCTCCGTCCGTTTTTCTCTCAAAGATGCACTGCTTGTTTGTCAGCAGCACAGACCGAAACGTTCCATAATGCAGCGCCCGGGAGGCATGCCTTGCCTGCGCCAGAGCGGCGATCACATCCGTCAGTTCGTTCCACTGCGGCCCGTCAAAGGACGGGCGCAGCGCCGGATCTCCCTGATGCTTGTCAGCTTTTGTCCCCCATTCGCTCCCATAATAGACGCACGGAATGCCTGGCATGCCGAACATCAGTCCATAGATCAGGGGCAGATGCCTCTCATTTGTCAAAATACTGGCCACCCGGGTCACATCGTGGTTATCCACAAAAGCCAGCAGATGTTTTCCTTTATAAAGCGTCCAGTTTTCCGGACCGAACTGGCGCATCAGCGAGTGAACAATCTCGAACATATTCATACTGTTAAAGCTGGAATACAGCCCCTTATAGCACTCATAATTTGTAGCGGAGTGCAGCATCTGATCGTTCATCAGCCTGTTGTAGTCCCCGTGCAGCATCTCCCCCACCAAAAAGAAATCCTGCTTTTTGCTGTCACAAAACGCCCTCAGCCTGCGGACAAAATCCGGATCCAGACAATAGGCCACATCCAGCCGCAGCCCGTCGATCTCGAACTCCCGGATCCATTCCTCCACACTCTGAAACAGATACTGAACCACATCCTCATTGCGCAGATTCAACTTCACCAGATCATAGTTGCCCTCCCAGCTCTCATACCAGAGGTGGTCGTTATATCCGGAATTCCCGCCGAAGTCAATGCGTCCGAACCAGCTTACATAAGGAGAGCGCTCCCTGTTTTGCAGCACATCCTG
>JAAVAG010000164.1 GCA_014804185.1 Lachnospiraceae bacterium | reverse complement strand
CTTTCTTCATTCATCTTTATAACGCCGTATCTTCCCACGTCCATTCCCGCCGGCATGTCCTTGCACACCACCGTAATATCCGCTTTTTTCTCAATATGATATTCCAGTACTCTGTTGAAATCCAGCTTATATACACAGTCGCCGGAGGCAATCACAACATATGGTTCATGACTGTTTCTCAAAAAGTCCAGATTCTGATAGAGGGCATCCGCCGTCCCGAGATACCAGTTGCTGTTGTCTGCCGTCACTGCGGGAGTAAAAATACACAATCCCCCCTGCTTGCGCCCAAAATCCCACCACTTTGAAGAACTCAGATGTTCCGCCAGGCTCTTGGCATTGTACTGAATAAATATTCCTACTTTCTGAACGCGGGAGTTGGACATACTGCTAAGCGCAAAGTCAATGCTTCTGTAGCTTCCGGCAATAGGCATCGCTCCGATGGCACGTTTCTGCGACAGTCCTTTCATTCGATGGTTATTACCGCCCGCTAAAATAATTCCAATCGCTCTCACTCCTGTTCACCTGCCTTAATCAATGTTCTTCCGCTGGCGAGATAATAATTATCATAATCGGACAATGTCGTAATTCCCGCTATCACAGTATTTCTGCCCACAGCTACGCCCGCGGGAATTTCACTTCTCTCACCGATGGTGACAAGTCCATGGTTGTAAATATGAGGAGCAGTCTCATTGGGCCTGTCATCCCCGACGCCAAGCTTCACATTCTCATGAATCATCACGTTTTCTGCCACAATTGCTTTGTTTACCTCACCTCCGCTGTAAATCACTGTATTGTTCATCACTATGGAATCCCTGATTACGGTTCCCGCACCGATGGTAACGCCGCACCCGATCACAGAATTGTATATCCTGCCGTAGATGCTGCACCCTTCGCCGATTATACTCCGCTCCACCACACTGTCCGCCGAAACATACTGCGGCGGCAGGATCTCACTTTTGGTGTAGATCTTCCAGTATTCCTCATAAAGGTTAAATTCCGGAACAATGTCTATCAGTTCCATATTGGCCTCCCAATAGGAATGGAGCGTGCCGACATCTTTCCAATAGCCGCTGAACTCATACGCATAGAGCGGCATTTTTCTCTCATGACAGTAAGGGATGACATGTTTGCCGAAATCCAGTGCAGGCTGGGCCGCCATCTCAACCAGCGCCCGCCGCAGAGTCTTCCAGTTGAAAATATAAATGCCCATCGACGCCAGATTGCTCCTGGGATGATCCGGCTTTTCCTCAAAATCCTGAATTCTGCGGTTTTCATCCGCGATAACGATACCGAAACGGTTCGCTTCCTCATAGGGAACCGGCATCACGGCAATCGTCACTTCCGCCCCGTTCTTTTTGTGAAAATCCAGCATCACCTCATAATCCATCTTGTAAATGTGATCCCCCGACAAAATCAGCACATACTCCGGATTATAGGTCTCCATGTAGTTGATATTCTGATAGATCGCGTTTGCCGTCCCCGTATACCACTCACTGTTGGAACTCTTCTCATAGGGCGGCAGTACAGTCACACCGCCGATATTTCTGTCCAGGTCCCAGGGAATGCCAATACCGATATGCGTATTCAGGCGCAGCGGCTGATACTGCGTAAGAACGCCCACCGTATCCACCCCGGAGTTAATGCAGTTGCTCAGGGGAAAATCAATAATACGGTATTTGCCGCCAAATGCCACCGCAGGCTTGGCCATTCTGGATGTAAGTACCCCCAGACGGCTGCCCTGCCCTCCGGCCAGCAGCATGGCGATCATTTCTTTCTTGATCATATCATCACCTCATCCTGTCTCGCTCTTAAGTAATATTCATTATAACACATACTTTTCAGAAAGTGAATATTTATTCCAAAATATCTGACGAGTTTTTTCTTTTCTATGTGCATAACGCACATAATTATTTTATGTTTTTTATTCTTTTTGTTAAATTTATACACCTTTCGTCCCTGTGGGGCATGTCCCGTTTCATGAAATATACCGACTTCTGTTTATTCATTTACAAAAACAGGCAAAATATGCGCCGCATGTCCATTTATTATTTGTTTTTTGCACCATAAATGTGTATAATAATATAATATAAATGTAAGAAGAATTTCGCTTTGAACGGCGTTCTTCACATAGATTGCTGTTGTCCGCCGATGGCGGAACACCCATGTATGGGCGAGGAGGTATAAGTGTGTATCAGATCGATTTTAGTCATCCTGTTCATGTATATTTTGTAGGTATCGGCGGGATCAGTATGAGCGGACTGGCTCAGGTTCTGGCGGACGCCGGTTTCCGTGTATCCGGCTCCGACGCCGCTCACTCTGCGCTAACGGAAAAGCTGGAATCCAAAGGCGTCTGTGTCCATTATGGACAGCGCCGCGAAAATATCACTGCCGACATTGACGTCGCTGTCTTTACCGGCGCCATCCGCAGCGACAACCCGGAGTATGTGGCCGTGCAGGAACTGGGCATTCCGTCCCTTTCCAGGGCACAGCTTCTGGGACAGATCATGAAAAACTATCGCACTCCCATTGCCGTCAGCGGCACCCACGGCAAAACTACCGTCACTTCCATGGCGGCAGAAATCCTGCTGCAGGCAGATACGGATCCCACCCTGTCCATCGGCGGCATTCTGAAATCCATCGACGGAAATATCCGTGTGGGCGGTTCGGACCTGTTTGTGACGGAGGCATGCGAGTACACCAACAGCTTTCTGAGCCTGTTTCCAAAGATCGGTATTATTTTAAATATTGAAGCGGACCACCTGGACTTCTTCAAGGATCTTGCGGATATCCGCGCTTCTTTCCGGCGCTTTGCACAGCTTATTCCGGCGGACGGAGCGCTGATTATAAACGGCGAGATCCCGGACCTCGACGAGATCACAGACGGCCTGCCGTGCCGTGTCATAACGTTTGGTCATTCAGACACTTTCGATTATTATCCCAGCCAGATCCGCTATGATGATCACGCATGCGCTTCTTTCTGCGCATGCACATCCTCACCTGCATGCACATCCTCACCTGCATGCACCCCGGAAAATGGTGGCACGCCTGTCACTCTGGGCGTACCGGGCGAACATAATGTCATAAACGCGCTTGCCGCTCTGGCGCTGTCCGACCTTTTGGGCATCGACCGCCAGACCGCCGCCCTGGCGCTCCGGCATTTCTCCGGGACGGACAGAAGATTTGAATATAAGGGAAGCATCTGCGGCGTCACTATAATAGATGATTATGCGCATCACCCCACAGAAATTACCGCAACTTTAAAAGCTGCGCAGAATTATCCTCACAAAACGCTCTGGTGCGTGTTTCAGCCGCATACCTACTCCAGGACAAAAGCTTTCCTGCATGAATTTGCACAGGCTCTTTCTCTTGCGGACAAAGTCGTGCTGACAGAGATTTATGCCGCCTGCGGGCGCGGAACAGATACTTTCGGTATTACTTCCGAAACGCTTCAGCGGGAAATACAAAATCTGGGGCAGGAATGTTTCTATTTTTCCACTTTTGATGAGGTTGAAAATTTTTTACTGCAAAATTGCATCAACGGTGATCTGTTGATAACTATGGGGGCAGGAGACGTCGTAAAAATCGGCGAAAATCTTCTCGGAAATTAGTTTTCCACAATATCCACATTCCGGATGGTTCTGCGGAGCGCTCTGGAGTGTGGATATTTTTATTTTTTTCCGTTCCGGACGACCGCCATATTTCTCCGTATTTATGGTCGAATAGCCGCTCAGGGTTCTGCGGGATTTAATACTTTTCCACAATATCCACACTGTCCACAATTCCCGCCGCCCCACTGTTTCAGAAGATTCTTCGGCAAATTGTCTATTTTCTTTTTGAGAGTGATATGTTATACTTGGACTTGCTTAAAATTTCTGGAAGATGGGTGAATAATATGGGGTGTTTGACGATTTACAGGGACAACTATGTAGATTCTACAGTTGTGCCCAACCGCTTTATAGATGAATATATGAAAGATGCCAATGACGCGCAGCTGAAAGTATACCTGTATCTGCTCCGTATTATGGGAGCCAACCTGTCTACCAGCGTGTCCGAGATAGCGGACAGGTTCAATCACACGGAAAAGGACGTCATGCGCGCCTTTAAATATTGGGAAAAACAGCAGCTGCTGTCTCTGGATTACGACGATTCCAAAACTCTGGTGGGCATCCACCTGTTGGACATAGACGCCGCTGTATCCCATCCGTCTGCTCCCGTCCTCTCTATCGTGACCAAACAGCCCGCAGAAGTTTCTCAGGATACGGATCTTTCGTTTCCGCTCCGGTCTCCCGTCGGGCCTATGCCGGAAGAGGCCGCGGCGGACATGGCGGACGACGGACAGGAAGATCTCTATGCCAAGCCTTCTTACTCTCTTGACCAGCTGAAAGCTTTCAAGGGCCGGCAGGAGACAGCGGAACTCCTTTTCATAGCGGAGTCCTATCTCGGCAAGCCGCTCAGCTGTTCGGAGATGAAATCTATCCTGTATTTTTCGGACTGCCTTCATTTTTCCAATGATCTGATCGACTATCTGATCCAATATTGTGTGGAACGCGGCAAGAAAAGTTTTAAGTACATAGAGGCTGTGGCGATAGGCTGGGCAAAGGAGGGCATCTCCACGCCCAAACAGGCGGAAAAATCCGCATCCAGATATGATAAAACCGTATATACCATCATGAAAGACCTTGGACGGGACGCCGCTCCCACCGATAAAGAGGCAGAATATATCAACCGCTGGACAAAAGAATACGGATTTGATCCCGATATTATCCGCGAAGCGTGCAGCCGCACCGTTCTGGCAACGGACAGTCACCGGTTTGAATATGCCGAACGCATCCTCAGCAATTGGAAAAAAGAGAACGTTCACTATAGATCGGACATTGAGAAAATAGATGAGCGGTATCAGAAGCGGCGCGTCTCCAGACCTGCTGCTGCCTCACACAACAATAAATTCAATCAGTTTCCCCAGCATGATTATGATTTTGACCAGCTGGAACGGGAACTTCTGAGCAACTGAATGATACAGGAGATATGACTTGGCACTGACAAACGCACAATATGAATCCATTCTGCGGGAATATGAGGACAGGCAGGATCGCAACCGCCGTCTTCTGTCCCAGCGTAAAACCTATGTATATGAGCATGTAGACGGTTACCGGGAACTGGAGGATGCCGTCTCCACCGTCTCCGTGCGGCAGGGAAGAAAAATGTTAAGCGGCGAGGACGGCGCAATGGAACAGCTGCGAACCACCCTTGCCCGCCTGGCTCTTGAGAAACAGAACCTGCTGCGCTCCGCCGGACTGCCGGAGGATTATCTGGAACCTGTTTACGACTGTCAGGACTGTCAGGATACCGGTTATATAGACGGAGAAAAGTGTCATTGTCTGAAACAGCGTATTCTGAATCTTTTATATGAACAGTCCAATCTGGAGAAACTGTTCACATCGAAAGGGTTTTCCTCCCTCTCTGATACTTATTATGAGGGCGAGGATCTGACCCGCTTTCGAAATGCCGTAAAAAGCTGCGAAGAATTCATACAAAATTTTAAAACCGACTACCGCAACCTGTTTTTTTATGGTACAGTAGGTACGGGAAAGTCGTTACTGTCCTACTGCACAGCCAGGGAACTGCTGCGGCAGGGTTATTCCGTCATTTACTTCAGCAGCACTGGACTGTTTGATATGCTTGCCCGTTATTCTTTCGACACCAAAGCGAAGGAATCCCTTTACAGCACATATGATGATCTGTATAATTGCGATCTGGTGATTATAGACGATCTTGGAACCGAGGTAACAAACTCCTTTGTCACCTCCCAGCTTTTTGCCTGCCTGAATGAACGCCATATGCGCAGGAAATCCACGATCATCTCCACAAACCTTACACTGGAGGAATTGCGCGACCGCTATTCCGACAGAATTTTTTCCAGAATTACCAGCTACTACAAGCTCTGCAAACTGTCCGGCCCGGACATCAGAATGTATCAGAAACGCATGGAAAACAGAAAGTGAGGATTACCACATGGGAAACCGCGAAGAAAAACGCAATCTTGAAACCATCCCGGTAGGTTCGCTGGGAATCATCGCGCTGGAGGGCTGCCGCCCCCTGAGCGAAAAAATCGACCAGTATCTCGTAAAATGGAGAACCGAGCGGGAAAGCGAGCACAAAGAGAGCCTGGCATTTTCGGGCTACCAGAGAGACTCTTATCTCTTAAACGCCAAGGTTCCCCGTTTTGGTTCGGGCGAGGCAAAAGGTATGATCCTGGAATCTGTCCGCGGGTCCGACCTCTATCTTCTGGTTGATGTGGCCAACTACAGTCTCACCTATTCTCTGTGCGGCCATGAAAACCATATGTCGCCGGACGATCACTATCAGGATCTGAAGAGGATCATCGCTGCCGTTGGCGGCAAGGCAAGACGTATCACCGTCATTATGCCGTTCTTATATGAGAGCAGACAGCATAAGCGTACCTCGAGAGAATCCCTGGACTGCGCTCTTGCCCTGCAGGAACTGGTGCGCATGGGGGTAGACAATATCATCACTTTCGACGCACACGACCCCAGAGTGCAGAATGCTATCCCGCTGAACGGATTCGAAACCGTCCAGCCCGCATATCAGTTTATCAAAGGACTGCTGCGCCATGTGCCAAATCTGCAGATCGATGCGGGACATATGATGGTCATCAGCCCGGATGAGGGCGGCATGACCCGCGCCATCTATATTGCCAATGTGCTCGGTCTGGATATGGGCATGTTTTACAAGCGGCGCGACTATACCCGGATTGTAAACGGGCGCAATCCCATCGTTGCGCATGAATTTCTGGGCACAAGCGTGGAGGGAAAGGATATGATTATCATCGACGATATGATTTCCTCCGGCGACAGCGTTCTGGAGGTCGCCGCCGCCCTGAAACAGAGAAAGGCACGCAAAATTTTTGTCTTTGCCACCTTTGGATT
Organism: Lachnospiraceae bacterium; assembly: GCA_014804185.1. Lineage (GTDB taxonomy): Bacteria > Bacillota > Clostridia > Lachnospirales > Lachnospiraceae > Acetatifactor. Next base: position 627 of record JAAVAG010000164.1, on the reverse strand, counting down.
ATTCACCAACGGATTGGAGAAATTTGACCGGGCACTTGAAAACGGAATTATCGACAAGGTGCTGACTACCAACCTGATCTATCAGCCCCCGGAACTTTTGGACCGCGAATGGTATATCACCTGCGATATGAGTAAATATATCGCGTATATCATTGATACGCTGAACCACGACTCCTCTATCAGCGATCTTCTGAATCCCAATGAAAGGATTCAAAGCATTGTGGCAAAATATAAAAGCGGTGAATTACCTCCCACCGCATAGAGCATTTTCTCACTTGACTTTCTCCTGACGCATGCTATACTGATAACGGTCAGTTCGAGACCTTCCTGACCTACCCGCGCCTCGCGCGGGGAAAAAACAAAACTAAAGGAGAAAATCAAATGAAAAAGAACAAGAACGTAACCCTGATCACCCAGGCAGCTATGATCGCTGCGCTTTACGTGGTACTGACGCTTATCGCCGCGGCATTTGGCCTCGACCACTACGCGGTTCAAGTCAGATTTTCCGAAGCGCTGACCATACTGCCCTTTTTTACGCCCGCCGCAATTCCCGGACTGTACGTGGGATGTCTGCTCAGCAACATCGTCACAGGATGTATTATCTGGGATATCCTTCTGGGTCCGGTT
>JAAVAG010000163.1 GCA_014804185.1 Lachnospiraceae bacterium | reverse complement strand
TTGAATTTACCGATGAAGAAAACAAGAGATGCTATGAACTTGTCGTTTTCCCCACAAAAGACATTTATGATATGGTGAAAGAAGGCGACAGGGCAGAGATTATCGGAAACGTAGTGTTTATCCGCGAGCCCTACGGACTGGTGGTAAAAAGATGTGAACTGCTTGGAGTAAATGCTTAGGTTTTGTGGGAATTCCAAAGTAAAACAGGAGAAAAAAGAATGAGTGATATCAAGAGACTTGGACTTGGCTGTATGGGTATGAATCTGTCCAACAAAGACAGATCGGTTGAAACGATTCATTATGCACTGGATCAGGGGGTTACCCTGCTCAATACCGGTGAATTTTACGGCGGCGGCGAGAGTGAAATGGTGCTGCGGGAAGCGCTTGCAGGCGTGCCGAGGGACAGTTATTTCCTTTCCGTGAAATTTGGCGTGCTGCCAAAGCCGGGCGGCGGTATATACGGACTGGATGTAAAGCCCTTTAACGTGAAAGCGCATCTTGCCTATTCCATGCATCGTCTGGGGCTGGACTATATCGACCTGTATCAGCCGGCGCGGATGGATGAAACTGTCCCGGTGGAGGAACTTGTCGGCGCGCTGGAGGAGTGCGTGAAGGAGGGCTATATCGGCAATATCGGGCTGACACAGCTCCCTGCGGAAACGCTGGAAAGGGCGGCGAAGGTGCATCCCATCCACACCGTCGAACTGGAATACTCCCTTGCCGACCGCAGAATTGAAACCAACGGAATTCTTGAGGCGGCGGCGGACAACCACATTGGTGTGCTGGTTTTTGGAGTGCTGACCCATGGTCTTTTTACGGAACGTGCTACGGGTAATGCGGCATCCGGAAGGCCGGGATTTTTCTCGCCGGATAATATCCGTATGGTTTCTGCGGTGAAAGCGATTGCTGATGAGAAAAACACTACTGTCGAGAGACTGGCACAGGCGTATGTCTACGCAAAGCACCCGGATATGAGTGTCCTGATCGGCACCACAAGCAGAGAACATCTGCAGGATTCCATTGACGCACTTTCTCTGGAACTTACTGCGGATGATATACAGAAGATTGAAAATGCTTTCCCGGCGGATAAGGTGCAGGGCGTCGGAATGAGGGATTTTGTGTTCAGAGATGGAAGAATGGGATTGAAATAAATTGTGCTTAATCACAATAGCTTGCCCTGAGCCGATGTAATGTTGGTTTGGGGCTTTTTCTGTTCCTTTTAGCAGCTGGTGCGCGACTGGTATGGTGAAGTAACGACAAATTCAAAAACCGGCACTAATATTGATAATTTCTGTGTCATATGGTAAATTATATGTATAAAAGGATAATATATTTGCTGCTTATGTTATGTGTTAGAAGGAGGTGCTTAGTAATGTCAACCTTGCAGAATCAGGTAGTTCAGTCAATAGAGGGTTTATCTGATGAGAGCCTTGAGTTTATATTAGATATGATACAGCGTTTTGTGAAACCGGCTGAAAACCAGTCAATGGAGGCCAAAGCAAAGAGAAATAAACGTAAATTAGGTATTCTAAAAGGGAAAAAACTTATTGCAGATGGATATGATCTGGATGAGTGTAATGATGAAATTGCTGAAATGTTTGGGGTGGATAAATGAAAGTCTTGATTGATACTCATATAGCTATTTGGGCAATATCGGATGATCCTAAACTGCCAAAAGTGGCAAAAGGTATTCTTATGGATGAAAGCAATGAAATATATTATAGTACTGCATCAATATGGGAAATAATTATCAAGCATATGATACATCCTGAGAAAGTAATTATTGATGGAGACACTCTTGCACAAAGCTGTGAAAATACAGGATTTAAAGTTTTGCCAATTTTAAACAAGCACACCTTTGCGCTGAAAGATTTGAAATATCCAGACGATGCGCCTCGGCATAATGATCCATTTGACAGGATAATGATTGCTCAGGCAAGGGCAGAAGAAATGAAATTTTTGACACATGATTCTCTGATTCCGCATTATCATGAGCCTTTTATTATCTCGGTATAGTTGTGTAAGTCACAATGTTTTATTCAACTCCCTTGACACCCGTCAGATTTTATGATACAGTCTCGAAAACAGAATACAAAAGCTATGATAAGAAACAGTAAGTGTCTGGGATTTTCAGAGAGAAGGCGGTTGGTGCGAGCCTTTATGCAACAGACGCCGAACCCCTCTTTGAGCCGTGGGCCGAAATTTCCAGTAAGCTTCACCGGGATCTCCCGTTACAGAGATAGGGCATCGGAACCTTTTCCTGTGCCGAAGAGTGCGGAGCATATCCGAATTTAGGTGGTACCACGGACTTACAATAGTTCGCCCTGAGCCGATGTAATGTTGGCTTGGGGTTTTTTTGTGTTCCTTTTTGCATTTATTCAATAAGAAACGGAGGTATCCAATTATGAAACTGGAAAAACTTGTGGGAGATCGTTTTCGGGAGAGACCGTCGGACTGTGTGGTGGACAGTCATGCGCTTATGGTGCGTGGAGGATATTTGAAAAATGTGGCAAGCGGTATTTTTTCCTCTTATACGCCGCTAAAAAGGGTGACGGGAAAGATAGAGCGGATCATTCGCGAGGAGATGGACGCAATTGACGGACAGGAAGTGCAATTTCCTGTGGTAATGCCCGCATCCCTGTGGCAGGAGTCCGGCAGATATGAAAGCATAGGAAGAGAAATGGCGCGCTTCCATGACCGCAGCGGAAATGCGCTTGTGCTCGGCATGACGCATGAGGAGGCGGCGGTTCAGCTGGTGCGCGATTGTGTGCGGAGTTATTCGGAATATCCGTTTATGATATACCAGATCCAGACCAAATTCCGTGACGAGGCAAGGCCGAGAGCGGGACTGATCCGTGTCCGCGAATTTACTATGAAAGATGCCTATTCTTTTCATACAAGCCAGGCGGATCTGGAAAAGTATTATGAACGATGCCATAAGGCTTATGAAAGAATTTACGCTAGAGCAGGTCTTCCGGAGGTGGTATCGGTGGCGGCGGATTCCGGGATGATGGGCGGCAATGTCTCTCACGAATTTATGCTGCTTACCCCTGTGGGAGAGGATTCCATTGTTATGTGCAGGGAATGCGATTACCGGGCTAACAGGGAGGCGGCGGAGCAATGCGGTTTTGACATGGTAAGGGAGGGCGGAATCTGCCCGCGCTGCGGAAAGCCTGCCATTACGATTTCCCGCGGCATTGAAGTGGGAAATATTTTTCAGCTGGGAACCAAGTATACCAGATCTATGAACATGACTTATATAGATCAAAACGGAGAAGTGCAGTACCCGGTTATGGGCTGTTATGGTATCGGTATAGGAAGGCTTGCCGCTTCGATTTGCGAGGCTCATCATGATGAATATGGACCGATATGGCCTTTGGCGGTAGCGCCCTGGCAGGTGCATCTCTGTGCTGTACGCTCCGATGATATGCAGGTAAAGGCTTATGCCGATAAGCTGTATGTTGATCTGCAGAGCAGAGGCGTTGAGGTCATTTATGATGACCGGCAGGTCAGCGCGGGAGTTATGTTCTCCGATGCCGATCTGCTGGGCGTTCCTTTTAGAGTGATTGTCAGTCCCCGAAACCGGAGGCAGAATATGGTTGAGATTGTTTCGAGAGACAGGTGTTTTTCAGCTAATGCTCCTATGGAAGCGGCGGCGGAAGCGATATGGAAAATCTTAAGCGAAAATGCACTTTAATCCTGCCTTTTTCGGGGTCCAGGCAGGGCGTTTGGGAAAAATTGCGAGTGGGATTCTGTTCCTGAATGTGGTATAATTTCCTTATTACAAAAGATAAGCAGGATGCGGAAAGGGCGTGAAAATACATATGGGAAAAACGAGATGGAAGGTATATGGGGGTATTTTGACTGTGGTGATTGCGCTGAATATAGCGGCGTGGAACAGTACGGCGTTCTGCGACTGGTATATCCGCACTGTTTTTCCCATATGGGTAAGTACATATGGACGATTTACCGGGCTGTTTCCGTTTTCTGTCGGGGAGATTATGATCGTGCTGGGGGTGCTTTTAGTGGCGACGGTCATACTGCTTGGAGTTGTATGGCTGGCAGCGGCGGTGGCTGACAGATGGAAAAAGCTGAAAGGGTTTTGCCGCGTTTATTATCAGGCGTTTGCCTGGATTTTGTTGGGAGTCTGCCTGGTTATGACGCTGAACTGCTTTATTCTCTACCATGGCTCCACCTTTTCGGAGAAGTATTTCGGTGCGGACACGCGGGAATATACGCTGGAGGAACTGACTGCGCTGCGGAATTTTGTGGTGGAGCAGTGCAATGACCTGTGTACACAAATGTCAAGGAACGAGGACGGTTCCATTATTTATACGGGCGATATGGGGGAGATGGCCAGGGCGGCCATGCTGCATCTGGGAGAGACATATGACAATCTGGGCGGCTATTGTCCAAAGCCCAAACCGCTGTACAGTTCGGACTTTATGTGTCAGCAGTATATGGCAGGTTATTATTTTCCGTTTTCTATGGAAGCCAATTATAACGATGTGATGTATATCATGAACAAACCGGCTACTTTCTGTCACGAACTGGCTCATTTAAAGGGATATATCTATGAGGATGAGGCCAATTTTATCGGTTATCTGGCCTGCGTCCAGTCGGAGGATCTCTGTTTTCGGTACAGTGGTTATCTGAGCGTGCTGAATTATATTGACAATGATTTTTATGACGCTGTGGGGCGCGACCGGGAGCGTTATCTGCAGGAACCGGCAGTGCTGCAACAGGTTCGCGCAGACGATGTTTTTGTGACACAGGAGGAATGGGACCGGATTGAGAAAAAGGCGCTGCTTGACACAGAGGTGGTGGATGCGATCTCGGACAGCTTTATCGATGCGAACCTGAAGCTGAACGGTATCCCGGATGGGGCAATCAGCTACAGCAGGGTGGTAAAACTGCTGCTGCAATATTATGACATACATGGTTATGGCACGCCCTGTGATCCATAAAGTTCACTTCAGGCAACAATAAATCTGTAATTTTTCTGATGTGTGCGCCAACCTTTTTAAAACAGCGGTGTCCATATGGGTGAAAGCTTTCAATGAGATACAGGTAAATCAAAGAGGTACAGACAAGTGAACAGACAGGATGCGGAGAAAATCGTGACCGAATATCTGAAACCGATATTCGGGTTTGCCCTGAAGCGCTGCAAAAGCGCGGAGGATGCGGAGGATCTGTCCCAGGAGATCGCTCTGAAAGTATTCCGCGCGCTATTGGTCAGAGAGGATATTGTGGATGTGGGCAAGTTCGTCTGGACGGCGGCTCACAATGCACTGAGCAATTATTACCGTGACGCCGCAAGGGGCATTGTCGGCATTCCCATCGATGAGGTGGCGGAGTCGATTGCGGATCCGGCCGCGGAGTTTGGCGGAGATGAGGAAGACGAATCGCTTCGCCGCCTGCAGAGTGAGATCGGTTATCTTTCCGGGCAGCAGAGGCGGATTGTGATCGCATATTATTTTGAAAACCGGAATCAGAAAGATATCGCGGACAGCATGGGAATACCTCTGGGCACTGTCAAGTGGCACTTGTTTGAAGCCAGGAAAGAGTTGAGGAGAGGTATGAGCACATTGAGAAAAGCAAGTGAGTTAAAATTTCACCCCATTCAGTTTCATTCCTATGGCATCAATGGCACAATGGGAACGAAGACGCCGGATATGTTCTTTCGTTCCGCGCTGGCGCAGAATATCTGCTACTGTGTGCGCAATGCGGCAAAAACAGTAAATGAGATCGCGGATGATCTGGGTGTCTCCCCTGTGTATGTGGAGGGCGAGGCAGCCTTTCTGGAGGAGTATGGCTTTCTGCAGCTGCGGAAAGACAGGTATCTTGTGAATTTTATTATCAGCGAACCTGACGCCGAACTGCTTACCATGCAGAACGATATGTACAGACAGGCGGCGGGCCTGTTTGCGGGCGATCTGTATGCGGAACTGACAGAAAGCGGAATTCTGGAGGATCCGGGCATTATCTGCGGACAGACCGACGGACCGGTTATGCTGAAAGAAGAAAAAAGACCGGACCGCAATTTTGTCCTGTGGTCGCTGATTCCTTATATTGCCGCCCGGTCCGGAGAGAAAATGAGGGACGACAGCATCTCCTTTGAGGAGGTCGCAACGATTCGCCCCGACGGCGCAAACAATATTTTTCATGCCACCGTAGTGCCGGAGCATATGACACTGCCGGAGGATTATGTGTATATGCGGAACTGGTGCGGACCCATGTGGAACAGCGATGGAAAGAACAGCTTCTGGCAGATCGACAGCGAGTGGTCCGAGCGGTTAAATGAGGTGCACGACAAAGGGTTTTCGGATTATACGAAACGCATACTCGCCCTGTACGCGCGGGAGGGAGAGGACATGCTTTCCAGAGAAGATTATGCCTGGCTGACGCAGCAGGGATATATGAAGACAAACGGCGGCGGAGACGGAATTTTCAAGTCGGCCTGGCAGATTGTCATTCTGGAAAACAGCGATATTAAGAAACGCCTGCTTGCCATAGGCGACAGGATCAGAGAAAAGTACAGGGAGGAATTTGAACGTCTGAAAGCCCCTTATGTCCAGGCGGTTCTGAAGTCTGTTCCGAAGCATCTGGAGAAGATGAAAGCGTTTGAACTGCAGTATCTTTTCCAGTCCGACGGCTGGTTTTTGTGCCACTGTATTACGGCGCTGCTGAAAGACGGCAGACTCACTCTGCCCACACAGGAGCAGAGGAAGTCCATGTCCACACTGATATTTCCGGAATAGCTGCTTAAAAAATGCAAATGAGGCGCGGGTATGATACCCGCGCCTGTTT
>JAAVAG010000162.1 GCA_014804185.1 Lachnospiraceae bacterium | reverse complement strand
GTCAAAATTCATATCCTCAAACCGGGCAATGATATCCTCTCCCTCTTCGGAGAGCACCGTCCTCTCTCTCTGCAGCACCTCCGCCACTTCCTCCAGACACTGCACCTGTCTGCCGCTCTTGTCATAGACAGATATACCGACTTTATCCCCCTCCTGGTTCACGATAAAAATCTTTCCGCCGCTCTCATAGGTGTATTGTCCCGTCACCACTGTCTCACAGCTTTCCGCATAGACATCAAAAAATTCGTTTGAGGCTGCCAGCAGAGGCAATATGTCTTCCTCCGGTCCGCCCGTCTCTCCGGCGGCATCATCCGTTTTCCCGGATCCGCCCGCTCCATCCTGCTGTCCGCCGCTCTGTGATCCGGCATCCTGCCGCCCCCCGCCCGGCTGTGTGTTCCATGTATCTCCCGCAGGCTGTCTATGGGTCTGCCAGAAAAACGCCATTACAATAAATGCGCCCATGGCCACAGGCTGCCAGATCCTGCGGTTTCTTTCCGCCTCATCTCTCTCCTGCCGTTTTTCCTTTTCTCCCTTTACAGGGTCTCCCGACTGCAGCATATGCGTTTCCCAGTAGGTTTTGGCACACTGCATGACACGCTGTGCAGGATCCTCATCCTTAAGCACCGTACATGCCCGCCCGTCATAAAACCATATATGGCGCACCCAGCCCTGTTTGTCAAAACTCCAGCCTCTGGAATACTCCTTTAACTCTTTCCAGTAAAAAACAGTGGCCGCTCTTCTCTCATCCACCAGAAAATGACTGGTCACCGTATAGTCTTCCCCTTTTGCAACGGGCGGTTCCAGAAAATATTCCCTGCAGAACAGTTCCATAAGGTTTCTGCGGTTCCCCCACCGTTCAAACAGCCTTACGGCGCGCACAGTGGGATACAGGCACATAAAAACAACAAAAGCGGCGCCCAGATACAGCACCACATTTATTTCCATCATATCCGCACTCATATTGTCGATAAATGCCCACGTGAGCAGCACAAGCACCGGAATTTCAAAAACCAGAATCCCCCGCAAAAGAGCATTCTGGTAAAAAGCGGCATACCGGATAAAAAACCACACCGGATCTTTTGTCTCTTTCCACCGGAAACAGGTGATCTTTGCGGAATACAGGCACACAAACGCCCCCAGCACAAGCAGCGCCGCCTTGCTGAGCAGAAGAAGCAGCAAATACAGAAATACATACAGAAAAACAGGAAATGGCGCCCCCGCCTGCTCCGCCGCGCCGTCAAGCTGCCGCAGCAGATTTTCCCCCGTGACCAGCCGGTAAGCACATACAAATGCCACAACGGCCGCCATCACATAGTCAGGGATACAGGAGAGCAGCCACTTTCTTCTCTCCCGCCCGTCCTTGTACCGCCCTCTCAGAATCAGCCATGTCACTCCCCAGATTCCCGCGCACAGCAAAACCGCCGCAAGAAGCTGCACCGCCAGACTGCCCTGATCCAGCATCACGGCAAATCGCTCCAGTTCCTCTCCCCGGGGAATATAGACCTCCATCGTGATCACCAAAACGGCCGTCAGAATCAGCGTTATGGGAACCAGCATGACAATGACAGTCTCCTCCAGCGTCTTCTTTTTCACGATCCGGTACAAATCCGCGATATAGATACCGGAATTTAAAAAGAACAGCGCCATAAAAAGCGGCATCCACAAAAGCGAACTTTCATCCGCCCCATCCGTGTACAGCCGCAGAAATGCAAAAATCTCCATCCGCCCCTCCTCTATCCTTTTGGACCCGCTATGGATTCTCTGTACCTTATGGAACAGTCTATGGTGATCGTGCGCGGCCTTGCATCAGGCTGCAAAAGCCTGCGTTTCACAAGCAGAACAGCCTGTTCCGCCATAAACCGTCGCTGAACATGGACGGTGGTAATGGGCGGCTCGGAGATTTCCGAGTAGAGCACGTCGTCAAATCCGGCCACGCTCACATCCTCCGGTACCCGGATCCCTTCTTTTTTCAGCTGCCGGATCAGCAGATATGCCGTATGGTCGTTATTGCATACAAAAGCCGTAGGCATCTCTTCCGGGAGCCTGAAAGATTCCAGAATACCATGTCCGTCCCTGTCGTCGATGCGGCAGCATGGATCCATTTCGATTCCTTCCTCCAGAAGGGCTTTGTAATATCCAAGATATCTGTCGTTTACACTGTTGGTGTAATTCAGATTTCCCACAAACGCAATCTTCCGGTGCCCTCTCTCGATCATGTAGGAAGTCAGATTATAACTGGCCTGGAAACTGTCCGATACAACGGAATCCGCCTCGATTCCCCGGTAATGGAAATCGAGACAGAATACCGGCAGCCCATGGCTTTGTATATACAGAACATATTTTTTTGAAAACTGTCCAAGCAGCATAATTGCGTCATTTTCTTTCACGCCCGCCTGCAGCACATTGTTTTTCTCGTCCTCTCTGCTCACATAAAACAGCGAAAACTTCATGCTGCTGTTCCACTCCTGCTCCTGGAGTCTTTTATACAGACCGTTGTAGAATTTCTCATTCGGCTCAAAATACACTTCGGAAAACAACACGGCAATCCTGTATTTGATACGTCTTTTATATTCATAGCCCATCTCCTCTGCTTTCTTAAGGATGGCCTGCTTCGTATCTTCGGAAATATCTTCACTGTTCTTAAAGCATTTTGACACCGTCATCTTGGATATTCCAAGTTCTGTAGCAATATCCTGCATGGAAACCTTTTTCAAAAACATCCCTCCCGAAAAAAAGATTCCTGTCAGACGGGAATCCCCTTTCCCACAATTCTATATGATTGCTTATTATACACCTTGAAAGGGATCGGACACAACTATATTTTGCACTTCGCAGTCGGAAACGCCCACATAGAGCACTGTTTCCTCACCTGCCCGCACAATACCGCCGCTGAACAGAACGTCAACCAGATCAGGCCTCTTGCTGGGACCGGGAAGAAATTCTTTCCGCTCGGCCAGAATTTTGGGTTCGGTATACTCCCGTGTAACCGGATCAAACACAAACGCCATGGGGAAATAGTGGCGCACCTCATCCGGCTGGAAACACGCGATATGCCCCAACACGCCCACTCTGCCGTCCGCAAGGAGAAATGCCTCGTTTACGCCTCCCCATTCCTCTTCTCTGAAAAGATCCAGCAGGGGCGCATCCTCCATAACCTGTGCCGTCACTCCCGAAAAATCATCCACAACTGTAAATCCGATCTTACCGCGGCCTCCTTTTTCCCCCTGGGGTCTTGTAAAAATACCGATTCTTTTATCCGCCAGTTCCACCAGACGCACATCTTTCATCCCGCTGGGTCCGTCCGCCAGCCTCTCCATATGCTCCAGATCGGTTCCATAATAAAATGTCGTGTGCCAGCATACCCACTCGGGATTTTCCGGATGCGGGAACACCTCCGTGCCGCCCAGCACATAGTGTCCTTTCACTCTGGCAATGCTGGGATCCTGCAGTTCATACCGCCTCCATCCCTCGATCACACGGTAAACATTTTCCTGTACTTCCTCAAAAAACACGGCCTGTGATTTTTCGCTGTCCCGCTTTTCCACCCTGGCGCATATGATTTTTCTGCCCTGATAGAGAAAAGGCGCCGTAGGGTTGTATACATCAAATCCATCTACCCCCTGAAATACAAGGCGCGCTGCATCCGTTTTCTTTTCTCCGATTTCTTCTCTGTGTTTCTCCAGCATCTCCCATATTGTTTTCATTTTTGTATGATACTCCTTTCCTGCTTTTATCTCCTCTGTTTCCGCATTTCACCGCCGGTCTCTATACGGAGAGGTTCAACATGCCGCGGATCTCCTCCATGGATATCTTCGCCCGGGCGATCTTGTCGTCCGCCGCTCCATAATAGACGATCAGCGCAGATTCTTCCTGCACACAGCCGCAGGCAAACACAACGCCTCCAAAAAATCCTTCTTTCTCGTAATCCGCCTCCGGTTCCATAATCGGTCTCTCGGTCTTTACAATGATCTCCCAGGGCCTGTCAAGTTCCGTCAGCATCAGCCCCAGACAATATCTGTTGTTCTTATCCGCTCCATGATAAATGTGCAGCCATCCCTCCGGCATATAAATCGGCGGAACCCCGCTTCCGATACGTCCGTTATCCCAGCCGCTCTCACAGATGCCGCACAGATGTCTGTGTTCGCCCCAGTGAATCAGATCCGGCGAGGAAGCTGTCCAGATGTCCGGGTTCCCGATCGCATAGGGCGCCGGTCTGTGGCAGGCATAGTAACTGCCCCCTATTTTCCGCGGAAAGATCACCACATCCTTATTCTCCGGCGGAAAAATTACGCCCGCCCGCTCAAAGTGTCTGAAATCTTTTGTGATCAGCAGTGCAGGCATGGCTCCCAGTTCGGACACTGCCGTATAGGTGATGCAATATCTGTCCTCTTCCTCCATATAGGTAATACGCGGGTCTTCCATCCCCCATCTCTCATATTTTCCCTGCAGCGGCAGCGCAGGCTGCGGATCCACGGTAAAGTGGATCCCGTCGGTGCTTCTGGCAAGGCGCAGATGTGAGATGGAAGTCAGATATTTGATCTTCCTTATACCGTTCTCATTGATCCGGTAGATCATGCGGGAGTCTTTTGTGTCGTATTCCTTTCTCAGTTCCTCCACACTGATCTTTTCGACTTTCAGATCGTCCTCTCGCTCATCATACACCGGGATACTGATATAGCCTTCTTCCTGACGCGCACAGGATTCCGCAACTCTGCACAGGAGAATATATTCCGCTCCCAGCTTCGCGGCTCCGCAGTTGAACACTCCGTCCACTTTCAGAAAATCCCGGGACGGCTTTACGTCCGCCGTTGTAATAACAGGATATTTGGGTTCTCTCGTCATCTTTCTCTCCACCTATTCCTCAAAGTTCAGTCTTATACTGGTATGATCTGTCTTTCCGTCCGACATCTGTACGGTCACATTCACGGTCTTGCTGCCGGAGGAATAATCCCCCGTCTTGAAAACTATTTTTTCATCCGCCCCGTAGACCGTCTCCTTTCCGTCTATCTCCAGCACGATCTCTTTCACACTGTTCCCCGTGTCCGTACACATCACCCGGACATCCAGCGTCACCTTTCCTTTTACGGATTCATTGTTCTGCAGTCCCGCAATCTGCACTGTCACGGTGTCCGAAGCCAGCCAGATCCCATCCGCCGTATAGCGGCCGTTCTCGTGTGTGATCAGGACGCCCGCAGGCAGTTCCACTACCACTGCAGCCTGCCCCGGCTGCAGCTTCAGCAGAACGCTGTTCTCCGCATCCCGGACGATTGTCTCCTTTGGCACACTGTCAAACAGATCCCACTTGCCCGCCGGAAGCAAGTAGGTCACTTCCTTTTCCTCCTCATACGGGTTGTACAAAAGATAAGTCGCATATTCCTGTTCCCCTGGCTGCGCCACATTGCAGTTGATTTTCCAGATTCCCTCCACATCTGTGGCTGCGGCCGCCGCGGCAAACATCCCCGTGTGTGCGCCGCTGTAGAGAGACAGATCCGTCTCCGCCCAGCCGTATACGGTGGGATCGCCGCCCACCCATGGAGTTTTGGAATTGCTGCTCATACGGATTCCCTCATAGGGTACCGCACATCCGGCAGTCTCCAAAAACGACATTGTCTGTGCATTCCCCGTCGCCGACTGGTTTTCCTCCGGCGTCTGTCCCGGGAAGAAATACCTGGCCGCCGCCGCCGCGTTCAGAAACCAGATTCCCATGTCTCTGGCATAGCGGGTGTCATACTTTGCCAGACCCGCCAGCGCGTATCCGCCCGCAAATGTATTCATGGAAAAAGCGTATCCGCCTCCGTCCGTTGTACTTCCCATCAGACCGTTCACACAGCAGTCTCCCCAGGTGCCGACCATGGATCCCCAGCCGCCCCTTGGTATGGAACTGCCGTTTAAGACATCTCCAAGCAGATCATCTATATCATAGTCCGTTCCCTGCTGTGCGTTCATCCTGGCGGCCAGAGCCGGAGCAAAATACAGCAGCACTTCATACAGTGAACTTCCGTAATATCCGTCTATATAATCCAGGCAGCCGCGCACCGCTTCCGCATATTCCTCTCTGCCCGTCATCTCATATCCGGCCTGCATCAGCACGGCAATTCCCGCGGCACAGTCCGGCTCTCTCCACACACCGTTTTCATAGGGCTCCATCCGCTTAAAATCAAAACCGGTATATGCGAAATTTTCCTCTTCTTTCATCACAAGGTAAGCCTGATACCAGCTTTCTATGGCCGCCAGCGCATCCTCCCTGATCTGAGCCTCCCCCGGATAATGGGCCGACACCTGAACGAACAGAATCGCAGGATACAACAGATACCACATGGATGTACCCTCGCTGCTGCCGCTTGGATTATTCAGGATAATTTTCTCACTCTCCGAAAACCAGGCATGGAGCTGCTTTACATAATTGACGCCGTTCTGATTGCTCTTGTCTGTCCCCATCAGCGTGCCGCTGAGCACCGATGCGATGGTTGCCACCGCCTCCTGGGCACCGTCTGTCCCGGTCCTGCCGTCTCCCACATAGGCCGCAAAGCCAAATGTGTCATATGTCTCATCCTGCCACAGCAGCGGAAAATACGCGCCCTCCGCCTGTCCGCCGAATACAAGCGCATCATAAGACATGGCCGCCGCCGTATAGTCAAACTGCTTATAATTTGCCGGAAATTCGCTGCCATACCGTGCAATACGGGCCACTTCCTTTTGCCCTGTCATCTCTTCCCCGTCCTCTTTTGTCTCGCCGCGGCCGCAGGCAACCGCCGTGACCGCCAGTATAACGATCAGTATACAAGCCGTTATTCTCTTCATAATCGTCTCCTATGCTGTGGATGTCTTTTTATACGAATAGGGTGAAAGTTCCCTTCCACCCTATTTTCGCGACTGCAGATTATTTTGTGTTCATGATGAGGATCTCGGATACGGAAACGGTAGCTTCCGGACCGCCTGTGGGATAGATCCAAAGCTTGATCTTGCTCTGCTCCCCATAGATACTGATAAAGTCGTCTCCAAGAGTCTCTCTGAGGTCTATGCCCGCATATTTGTTCCATTTCAGATTGTTGTCATCAATGATATAGCATCCCCACTCATGATCCGCTATCGGGTTTTCCGGAACGATCTTCATGCCCCACTTATATTCGTCGGGATTCTCAAAAATCTTTGCCAGGATCATGGGCTCCTTTGCCAGGTCGATCTCAAAATATCCGGACTCCACACCGCCCCAGCCGTCATCCGCGGCCTGGATCGTCGTATAGCCGTCCGCATCGTTTGTCGCAACCACTTTACCTGCTCCGCTGCCCTCGGAAGGGGTCTGCATGGTCGTCCAGGAAGAGATATCCTTGTAGGTAAAATGCTGTGCCTCTGTCCAGCCGCTTCCCGCGCTGTCTCCGCATCCTGTCAGGCATCCCATTGCCATGACTGCCGCCAAGCCAAGTGCCAATAATTTCTTTTTCATCTTAATTTCCCTCCATTTGAATATGTTGATATGTTTTATTGCCTATCCCTTGATGCCTCCCATCTTCACACCCTCCATAAAATACTTCTGAGCGTAAAGAAGCAGGACAAGTACAGGGATCAATGCCATAAATGATGCCGCCATCAGCGGTCCCCACAGCGTTTCGCCGGTCATGGAGCTGAAAGAAGCCAGCGCCAGCTGTATCGTATATTTCTCCTGGGAATCAATGTAAATCAACTGTCCCAGCAGATCGTTCCAGGTTCCCATAAACGACCACAGACAGATCGTGATCAGCGCCGGCTTTGCCAGCGGGAGAAAAACCATGCGGAACACTCTCATATTGGACGCACCGTCTATCCATGCTGCCTCTTCATAATCTCTGGGCACCGTCTCAAAATACATGCGCAGAAAGAAGATAAACGACGCCGACCCGCAGAATGCCGGCAGCACAAGCGGCACATAACTGTCCGCAAAGCCCAGCGTGGACCATGCCATAAAGGTAGGGATCATCGTCACCTCGTAAGGCAGCATCATGGTGGCCAGCATGATCATAAACATCACGTTCCGCCCTTTAAACTCAAACCTGGCAAAACCGAACGCCACCAGGGCGGACACAAACACCTCTCCGATAATCTTGGGTACGGCGATAATCACTGTGTTCAGCATGCACTTCAGGATCGGTACGACCTCCAGCGCCTTGATATAATTCTGTATGGTAAACTGGGTGGGCAGCCACCTGATCGGCACGGTGAAGATCTCATTTTCCGTTTTTAAGCTTGTGCTGATCATCCATACAAAAGGCAGCAGCATGATGAGCGAACCCGCAATCGCCACCACATACCACAGCACGAGCCTGACTTTTCCCATGTGTGTTCCGGGTTTTTTCACTTTTTCAACACTCATACTCTCCATTCTCCCATTCATCCTGTAAGTTTTCGGTATCCCGCAGTTCCTGTCACAGATATTTTTCTATTCGCTGTATACCCAGTATTTCTTTGTCCAGTTGACAACAAATGTCAACAGCAGGATGATGACGAACAGAACCCATGCAAGCGCCGTCGCATACCCCATCCGGTAATGCCCGAACGCCTCCTCATACAGGTAGACCATGTAGAAATTGCCTTCTTTTCCGGCTCCTCCCAGCACATAGGCATCCGTAAACTTTCGGAAAGCGCCGATGATTCCCAGCACAAGGTTATAAAATATAATTGGAGTCATAAGCGGAACCGTGATATAACGCACTTTCTGGAATGTGTTGGCTCCGTCTATCATTGCGGCTCCGTAGAGATCCTCTGGGATATCCTTTAACGCCGCCAGATAAGTCAGCAGCCCTCCGCCTGCGCCCCACACCGCCATGATCAGGTAGGACGGCAGAACCCATGCGGGATCATACAGCCAGTCCGGCCCCTGTATATGGAAGAAAGACAAAACGCCGTTCAGAAGTCCGTAGCTGGGATCCAGAATCCATTTAAACACAATGGCCACAGCCACGCCGGATACGATGGCAGGCATATAATAAATAACCCGGAAAACTCCTACGCCCCTGTTGTTCCTGGATACCAGAACCGCTATGGCCAGGGAGGTGGCAATAATCAGCGGCACCGCCAACACCGCGTACCGAATGGTCACCCAAAGGCTCCTGACAAATGCCTCCTCCTGAAACAGCTTAATGTAATTATCAAATCCGACAAATGAGGCATTCCCCACAATATCCCAGTCTGTCATGCCGATATATACGGCTGCCAGCATGGGCAGCGCCGTAAACACGCACAGACCAATCAGCCACGGCAGTACAAAATAGAAACCTGCCCTCTGTCGCTTTTCCCTCATAAATCAACCCTCCGTCTATTTTCTGTCCTTCACCAGTCCCTCGGAATACGTCTGAATCTCATCCATTTTCCCTTCATAATCAAACTCCGCATCGTTTAAAAGCGAAACATACAGATTGTACCAGAGTTTATCGTTGATGTCGGACCATTCCGGAATATAGTATGCAGAGCGGGCATAATCCATCGTATAAGCGATTGTGTCCATTGCCGCCTCTTTCTGCGGGTTGATTTTAACTACATTTTCCAGAGAGCCTTTCACAGGAGGCGCAATCTTCCACTCAAAGAACGCCTGCGTCACCGCTTCCAGAGCCTTGTATGCCAGTTCGTCCCCCTCCAGGGATTTGGCCATAACCGTAGATGCCGTCCAGTCAAAACTCCATGCGCCGCCGTCGTCGCATACAGGCATGGGAGCGTACCCGATCTCAAACCGCTCGCTCTCGTCCATCTCTGCCACTTTCTTTTCAAAGTTGTCCTGCATTCCGCCGAAATACATGGCCACGCGCTGCTTTTCATACCATACGTTGTTGTCGCCAAGGCTTGCCACCTCCGCGTACCTGGGACTCAATCCCTCGGATACGATGGTCTGCAGATATCCCATTCCCTTTTTTGCCTCAGGTGAGTTCAGAATGATTGTCTCTCCGTCCGGCGCAATGATGTCTCCGCCGCCCGCCCAGATAAAGGTCTCTATATTGGGCCAGCCGTCAATTACAGTTCCGTACACCTTATTTCCCCGATATTCCTTTCCGCTGAATTCGCGGCATATATCCAGAAATTCTTCCCAGGTCCAGTCGTCGTCCGCGGCAGGATAAGGCACGTTAAACTCGTCAAACATGTCTTTGTTGTAATATACGATGATCGGATTGGCAATCCAGGGCAGCCCCCAGTAGGAGCCCGCATATCTGGCGGAAGAAATCACACCCTCATAATACATATCCGGCGTCAGATTCTCGCTGTTTTGGAACTGTTCCGTGAGATCCGCCAGCGCGCCCATCTGCGCATACTTGGAAATCAGTTCCTGCGTCAGCCAGAAAAAATCCGGGCAGGTCTTTGCCGCGATCTTCGTAGAAATTTTCACATAATAGTCGGAGGGTATGCTGAGCACTTCAATTTTGAACTCGCCGTTCGCCTCCTCGTTAACCTTGTCAATAATGGCCTGGAATTCCTGCAGTTCCGTTCCCGCAGCCCAGGTTGCAAAAGTAAAGGTATTCTTATCCTTGCTCCCCTTCCCGCAGCCTGTCAGAAGCGTTGCAAACAATACCGCAGCCAGCCCCAGGCTGACCAGTCTTCGCATTATGGCCGACATTCTCTTTCCTGTGATTTTTCTCATCACTTGCTTCCTCCTGTCTTTCCTTTCTGCTTTACCCGTTTTGTAACTTTACAATTTCTGTTTATATAGTATCATATACTGCTTTAAAGTCAACAATATTTTTACATTTTTGTATATTTCAATAATTTATGCCATTTCTATTTGGTAATATTTCACACTGTTTTATTATTTGATGTAACTATACATTTTATTCTGTTTCCGCGTACAAAAAAACAGTTTCTTTCTGATCATCCCCGCTGTGGAGAATTTTCATCAAAAAGAAACTGTTTTGGGATTCCTATTCAAAACTCTTTGTGGCAATCACCGGGATCCCGGTACCCACTATATCTTTCACAATCACATCGCCGGCTGTTACCGGCAGCTTTACCGCTATGGTCCCCAGCTCTTCCACGCACTCCATGATCTTTCCCTTTGGAATCGCGGCTGCGGTCTTTACAGGCAGCACCCGTTCCCGCTCTCCCTGTATCCGCACTGTGGAAGTAACTGTGCGCCTTGGGTCCGTCACTTCCGTCCGCCCGTATGCTTCCCCCCGCGGACAGGTATTTCCGCTGACAGAAACGGTGCCTTCTTTATCCGTATTTACGGTCAGCACGCAGCCAAGCGGACAATTGATACAGATCAGTTCTCTTTCATCCATGATGCATCCGCCTCCTTTCCGCCGTCTTTTTCCGTTTCAATACACAAGGTAATCGTATGCAGGTCATGAAAGGACTCCATCTGTTCCTTTTTCAGCCGGATCTGTTCCATCTCCCCCGGCGCCATCACTCTTTTTTTCCGGCTCTCCACCCGTGTGTCGTTGAAATAAACGCACAGAGATACCTCTCTGTATACATCATCTACGCGGAAACGGATCAGCTGGCTTTCCTCCAAATGGGACAGACGCAGTGCGCAGGGCACCGTATAGCGGATTCCCCGCCCGGCTCTCAGCCTGATCCCGGCAGATGCATCCGCTCCTCCCACGGCATTTTCTTTGCGCTCCCGCGCCCTGACATAAGCCGCCGCATGTTTTCCGGCCGCTGCCGCCTCCTCCGACACATAATCAACCAGGTCATGCACATGAAGCACATTCCCGCAGGCAAATACTCCAGGTATATTGGTTTCCAGACTCTCATTTACAAACGGTCCCGAGGTCACCGGATTGATAGTTACGCCCAGGGAGCGGGAAAGTTCGTTTTCCGGCACCAGACCGCAGGAGAGCAGCAGTGTGTCGCAAGAAATATACTCCTCCGTCCCTGCAATGGGTCTTCTGTTCTCATCCACCCGGGCCAGCGTGACGCCGCTCACACGCTCTCTGCCGCTGATGTGCACCACCGTATGACTTAGTTTCAGAGGAATTCCAAAATCTTCGAGGCACTGGACGATATTGCGCCGCAGTCCTCCCGAATAGGGCATCAGTTCCGCCACCGCCTTTACCTTTGCCCCTTCCAGTGTCATCCTTCTGGCCATAATCAGCCCGATATCTCCCGAGCCGAGGACCACAACCTCCCGGCCCGGCATACGCCCCTGAATATTCACATAGCGCTGGGCTGTTCCCGCAGAGTAAATACCCACCGGACGAAACCCCGGGATATTCAGCGCCCCTCTGGGCCGTTCCCTGCATCCCATGGCCAGGATCACCGCTTCGGCCTCTATTTCAAACATCCCTCTCTCCCGGTTCATGGCGGTAACCAGCTTCCTGCCGTTTTCCATTCTCTCGACTCCGACCACAATAGTATCCGTCAGGAAAGGGATGTTCTCCCGCAGGACTCGTTCCGTAAAGCGGGCCGCATACTCAGGTCCCGTCAATTCCTCCCGGAACGTATGGAGTCCGAATCCGTTGTGAATACATTGGTTTAAAATCCCCCCAAGTTCCCTGTCCCGCTCCAGAATCAGCACGCGTTCCGCGCCTGCCTCTCTGGCAGAAAGCGCAGCCGCCAGTCCTGCCGGTCCGCCGCCAATAATCAAAATATCCTGTCTTCTCTCCTCTGCGTTTCCCATTCAGTCTCTCTCCTTATTGCATCCGGTCAAAACAACAGACTTCCCGCCGGACTTTGTGATATCGCCCATATCTGTGTGCAGTTCCCTGGCCAGGATCTCCACGACCTTCGGAGAACAAAAACCTGCCTGGCACCGCCCCATACCCGCTCTTGTCCTGCGCTTTATCCCGTCCAGCGTCGTAGCTCCAAGCGGTCTGTGAATGGCGCTTAAAATTTCTCCCTCCGTCACCAGTTCGCAACGGCACACCACATTGGCATAGGCCGGATCTGAGGCAATCAGCCTCCGTCTCTCCTCTCCGCCGGCCTGCGCCATGTTAGGGATACCTTTTCTGACCGCTTTGAAATGTTCTTTCTCCGGCGCGGGAAAACGCTCCTGAATCAACCCGGCCACATATACGCCGATGGCAGGTGCGCTGGTAAGTCCCGGCGACGCGATGCCTGCCACGTCAAAAAATCCCGGCGCATCCTCCGCTTCTCCTATGACAAAATCACCGCTCTCTTCCACCGCCCGCAGTCCCGCAAATGACGTGATCACCTGGCTGCGCGGAAACTCCTCCATACTCTTTGCCGCCGTCCCCAGCACCTGACTGATTCCCGCTGAAGTGGTTTCCGTTCCCTCCTTATCCGCTATATCCTCCGCATTGGGTCCCGCCAGAAGATTGCCGTGCACCGTGGGCGTCACCAGAATGCCCTTTCCTTTTTCCGTAGGCAGCTGAAATACCGTATGTTTCAGCATGGCTCCGGCCTCTTTGTCCATCAGACAGTACTCTCCCCGCCGGGGCATAATTTTCAGCTTTCTTTCACTGACCATATTGTGTATGACATCCGCATACACACCGGCAGCGTTTACGACCACAGGCGCACGAAACAGCCTGTCTCCTGCCGTGACCAGATATCCCTCCTCCGTGCGCGTGATATTCTTCACCTCTGTATGCAGATAAAAAACAACTCCGTTTTCCGCGGCATTTTCCGCCATCGCTATATTCATGCCAAAGGGACAGACGATTCCGCCCGCAGGCGCATAGAGAGCCGCATATACGTCCCGGGAAAGGGCAGGTTCCAGCCTGCGGGCTTCATCGGAGTCCAGAATCCGCAGCCTTTCCACACCGTTCTTTCTCCCTCGCTCATATAGTTCCCGCAGTTTCTCCAGACTCTCTTCCCCGAACCCCACTACCAGGGAACCGTTCTGCCGGAACGGAAAATCCAGTTCCTCCGAGAGCGCTTTCATCATACGGTTTCCCTGCACGTTCAGCCTTGCTTTCAGCGATCCCGGCTGAGCGTCATACCCCGCATGTACAATTCCGCTGTTCGCCTTGGACGTTCCCTCGCAGACATCGCTCTCCCTCTCCAGCACCGCGATTCTGCGCTCACGCCTGGCAAGTTCCCGCGCGATGGCGCTGCCGGACACACCGGCTCCGATAATCAGTACATCATACTCCTGCAGATCCATAATCTACCTCCAGCCTGACAAAATATTTTCAGTTTTGTGCGCCAGCGGACGACTCCGCCTGAAAAGGTCCCCGACAATAAAAAACAATTGACAAAATCATCCCGATCACCCATCCCGCAGGCCATGCGCACCATATGCCTACAGACTGAAACGGAACAGACAACACCAGGGCCAGAACCACCCTGAGAATCAGATCCGTAAATGTCGCCACCATAAATCGTCCCATCAGTCCCGCTCCACGGAGCACACCGTCCGCAGCCAGCTTCACCGCTATAAGAAAATAGAAAGGGGACAAAATACGCAAAAACAGGACTCCTGTTTCAATGGCCTCCCCCGTGATATCTTCCATAAAAAGATAGACCAGATATCTGCCCGCCAGAAAATAAAGCAGTACAATCGGCACGCAAAGTATCCACACAAGCTTCAGCCCTGCCCGGAATCCCTGCCGCACGCGCGGCATCTTATTGGCGCCGATATTCTGAGCCGTAAAATTGGAAATACCGTTCCCCAGCGTCGTAAGCGATGTGATCACCAGATTGTTCAGCTTTACCGCCGCGGAATACCCCGCCATAACACTGGGTCCGAATCCGTTGATGGCGCCCTGTATAATTATATTCCCGATTGAGATAAAGCTCTGCTGTAAAATACTGGGAACTGCGATCACCGCAATCCTGCCAAGCAGCCTCCAGGAAAATATTTTCACCTTTTCCTCCACATGAATACCGGCAAGGCGGTGCAGCACCACCCCCACCGCCAACAGACAACTGACTCCCTGACAGAGAAACGTAGCCCATGCCACGCCTGCAACCTCCATCTGAAATCCCTTTACAAACAGTACATCCATACCGATATTTGCAAGAGACGAGGCGGCCAGAAAATAAAACGGCGTTTTGGAATCCCCCAGCGCGGAAAAAATGCCCGTGGATACATTGTACAGAAACAGAAACGGCAGCCCCCAGACATAGATGTCCAGATACAGCCTGGAATCCGCCAGCACTTCCGGCGGTGTGCGGATCAGTTCCAGCAGCCATCCGCTCCCAAATATCCCCGCCATCATAAGCACGGCACACAAAGCACCCGTGGCGATCAGTGAAGTATAAACCGCCGTCTTCATCTCCCCGTAAGCCCTGGTGCCGAACAGCCTGGATACCACCACGGAACCGCCGATATTGCACCCGAACGCAAAAGCAATAAAGATCAGCGTGACCTCATAGCTGTTGCCAACCGCCGCCAGTGCTTTTTCACCCACAAATTTTCCTACCACAAAGCTGTCCGCAATATTATACAGCTGCTGAAAAATGATACTCCCGAAGAGCGGCATGCAAAACTGCCATAGTACCTTTTGCGGCTCCCCCTCCGTCAAATCTCTGTTCATTCTGTTCCTCCCTTTATAGATTACAAAACAATCTTAGCATAAAAAATCCGTTTTCTCAATAGCTCACGGCGCACAGCGCAAAAACAGCGGCAGGTATTTCACCTGCCGCCGCACATTTTCCCATGGGATAATGTTTCGATACCTTGGGTTCAGAACATCATACCATAGATTCTGCACATCATATGAGACGGTTCTACAGCCTGCGCCTCCGCCAGATATTCTTTCGCTTTCCGCGTATCTCCCAGTCCCAGATGCCCCAGCGCCATCAGATAAAAACAGTGCGCCCGGTTCTTCCGGGTATAGTCCTCATCAAAGATCAAAAAGTCCGGAAGCGATACGGCAAAATATTCCACCCTGACCTGATCCTCCAGGTGCCGCTCTCCGTAGTCGATCAGACGATAAAACCGGGATTTCGCCTCTCTGGTTCTGCCCAGCTTTAAGTATGCAAGTCCCTGATACAAAATCATATCGGCGGGCTGATCGTTATAATACATCGCCCCCGCAGGCTCATCCGTCCCAATGGATGCCCGCTCAAAGCATGCTCTCGCTTCTTCCTCTCTTCCCTGAGCCTCCAGCGCCAGTCCCAAGCGGTAATAAATATGGTTGTCTTTCGTTCCCTCCAGCTTTCCCTCTCCAAGATTTTCGGGGTATACAAGCGCTTTTTGCAGCATCTCTTCCGCATCGGCAAACCGCCCCTCCGCCTGTGCCCGATCCGCCATCTCCAGGAGCGTCAGGACATACTGTGCGGTGATCTTTCCCTCTCCCCCCTCCCAGGGATGGAAACGGTGTCCCATCATGCATTCGTATGCTTTCTCATAGTTTCCCGTCATATTCAGCAGCGTAATATATTCAGTATACAGATCGTCCCTGTCTCCAATCAGTTCCCTGTGGGCCTCATAATTTTCCAGCCGCTGCTCAAAGGTCAGTCCCAGTTTCTTATAAAGCTGATCCAGTTCCAGGAAAATACGGACGTCCTGGGAATTCAGCGAAAACGCCCTCTCCATGGCTTTCTGCGCCCGCCCGGCATCCCCGCACTGATTATAATAAGCCAGGGACAGATTTCTGTGCACAGTGGGGAAATCAGGATCTTCACCCGCTGACATCTCCCAGAGTCTCACCGCCTCCTCCCACTGCCGCTTATCATAAAACAGGTTGCCCAGATAGTAGGCCGCCCTTGCCCGGCAGCCGTTTTGAACAGCAAATTCCAGCACCGCTATGTCCTCCAACTTATTGGGGAAACAATAATCGGGCGCGCAGTCCTCCGCTTCTCCCAGCAGTTTTTCAACCTCCCGGGAGAGTTGCCCGGCGTTTTCTTTGTTTTTGACCGTCCCCGGCTCCATGGAAACCCCCGTTTTCTTTTCCCAAAGATCTCTATAACAGGCCCTGTAATAAAACAGCAGCGGATATCTCTGCGTGCATTCTCCCAGCAGCGCCACAGCCTCCTCATAGGCCCCCGCCTCCGCGTAATCTCTTGCCGTCATCAGATAATTTTCCGGGAAATTGCGCATCCGCTCATTCAGGCGTCGGCGCGCTGCCTCATCCGATCCCTGCAGAAGCACCTTTTCATTGCCGGAGAGAAAATCAAAGGGATCCAGTTCCAGATTTTCCTCCACCCATGCGGCCGCCTGCATACTTCTGCCCAGTCTGCGCAAAAGATAGGCTTTCAGCCCTCTCGCCTTGACATTGTGGGCATTTTTTACCAGCGCCCTCTCCACATGTGCAAGCGCCTGTTCCATTCTGTCCGCTTTTGCGTTCAGCGCCGCAAGATAATAATAAGACATTTCCTGCTGCTCATTGCTCCATGCAGCTTTATAAAAGGCGTCGTAGGCTTCCCGGTCTTTTCCCTGCCGCAGAAGCGCAAGTCCCAGCAGGTAATAGGATTCACTGCTATACGGATTGGGATTTCGCTCCGTCAGCCGCTCCAGCGCCTTTCGGAAGTACTCTTCGGCCCTGTCGGCCCGCCCGCGTCTCATCAGAAGAAGACCGTAGGCGTTGTTGATCCGGATATCCCCCGGATCCCGCTTTAATCCCTCCAGATAATAAGGATCCGGCAGATACGTGGCGTGGCGATACTGTTCGATATGCTGACCGGTCAGGTACAATTCCTCGCAGGTTCGAATCTCCTCCGGCTCCTTTGCCGCTTTCGCAGGCTCCGGCATCCTTGGAATCCCCTGAGGCTTTGGCTGATACTCCACCAGACACCTGCCATCCGCCCACACAGTCAGATGCAGATCCTCTTCCTTGATTTCTTTGTCTTTCTCCACGACTTCTCCCGCACCTGTTCTGCCTGTCCGGATATCCACCTCCGCCCGATAGATATCCACCGGAGAAATTTTCGCATACGTATCCAGAAGCACGGCGCCGGACTCCGTCAGCACAATATGCGCATTTTCATAAACCTGCGTGGCATATACGATTACCCTGGCGCTGCCGCCAGAAAGGGACAGATGTACCGCCGCGGAGGAGGTCGCGTTTTTCACCTGCCCAACAGCCTTATAGGGCATAAAGTACTGGGTGAATGTCTTTTCCTCAAAGGGCTTTAACCACGCAAAATCAGGCTGATTGTCCGTGTAAACGCCCGTCATCAGTTCCACATAAGGACCGTCCTCGTCCGTCAGGTTCCGGTCCCACGCCCTGCCGAAATCGCCGCATCCCCATGTCCACTGCTTTTTGCCCGGGGAGATGTGATGATCCGCCACATGCAGAATACCGGCTTCCCTGCCGTAGTCATAGCCTCCCACAAAGTCATATTCGGATTTTTCCGCCATATAGGAGGTAGGCACCGGAATATTTTTGTAGCGGGAGATATCCACGCCGTCGCTGTAATCCTTTTTATAGTAGACGCCGGTGGCAATGGGAAACCGTGAGACGTCGCGCTTGCCGTGATCCATTACCGCGTGTACGTCCGGCGGAAAAATCGACTGTGTCTGATCGTTGACCGGAACCGCCGGATTGGCCCACCACAAAAAGGTCTGGGGAAGCGCCGTGCGGTTGTAAAGCTGTCCGGTAATTTCAATATAAGCCTTTCCCGGATGCAGTGTGATCTTTGTTATACACTTGCTGCCATACATCTGATCCACATCGTGGCACAACACAGAGCAGCTTCCGTCCTCACTCTCACAGATCTCATAATCCACCGGCAGGAACGTGGTCGGCCTGTGATGCTGGGGCCAGTTAAACTCGATCCCCCCGGAAATCCACGGCCCTGTCAAGCCCACCAGTGCCGGTTTGATGACATGATTGTAGTACACAAAATCATATCCGTTTGTCTTGTCATATGCCCTCTGTATCCGCCCGCCCAGTTCCG